>BDTD01000009.1 GCA_002897635.1 bacterium BMS3Abin11
TGGCTTGCCACGAAAACTGTAGGTGCGAATTCATTCGCACAATGTGCATAAACATTGGCATCGCTGTGCGAATGAATTCGCACCTACATTTAATACCCCGTCAGCTTGCTGCGGGGTAGTTTATTTTTCGAAAACCAGTCTGAATCTATTTACTACTAAAACCAATATTCCGGTGACTACCGTCGCAAAAAGGTTTTTTCTCTGAAGCCCCGCAACGGCAAAGGGCCGTTTCGTCACCTTGCCAGGCGTCACGACCGCTGCTGGCGAGAATCCTCATATTACCCTTAATCTTAAGCGGGCCGTCCTGGTGCAGTCGAATATTCAGCTTGCCACCTTTGGCTGTAGCACCTGTCCCTTTTTCACCCACAGCGCCGTAATCTGTAAAACTGGTTTCGATGTGGCTGTTATCACAGAAGGGTTTATTTTTAGATTGCCCGCATCGGCACAATGCCACGCGGTGCTGTATCTCCGGCATATCATTCGCCAGCCCCTCAATTTCCAGATCACCAGTGATGAAAAGAGGGCCATTATAGGAAACAAGTACAGTATTTTCATCCGGGGCCTGTTCAACATTGCCGGATTTGACATTGTAAGTTAAGGCACCACTGGGACAGCGCTCGCAGACTTCAATGACTTCATCGATGGAACTTGTATCAGGCAGACACCAGGGATTTCGCCCTGTGACAAACAGTTCTCCCTCCGCTCTCCCACACTCCGCGATATGGATACACAAACGGCCATCCCATGTCACATCGATCTCGTCACCCGGATATGAAAACACATTATTATTACTCACTTTCAGCACCTATTTTTATTCTGGGTTCGTATACTCAACAAACTACCAATTTGGCTTTGGTTCCTGATCCTGTCTTCTATCCATATAATACATATTTTCAAATGACTGCACAAAGATAACCGGATATCATCCATGACAGGCCACCCACAAACTACATTAGTCCATTTACTACACAGATGAGTACTCCACCGGTAACTATACGTCGACGCGAAATACCTTCAGAGATTGGGCTCGATAAAAATCTCACACCTCTACTGAACCGAATATATCTGGCAAGGAATATTACAAGCAACTCTGAGCTCGACTACCATCTGAAACATCTTCCTGCACCACTGTTAATGAAAGGGATGGAAGATGCAGTAACACTCGTTGCTGAAGCCCTGTCTACTGATCAGAAAATCCTTATAGTCGGCGATTTTGATGCCGATGGAGCGACCTCAACAACTGTGATGATGAAAGGTCTGCGTGCTATGGGGGCAAAACAGGTTTCTTATCTCATTCCGAACAGGTTCAAGTTTGGATACGGCCTGACCCCTGAGATCGTTGAGGTGGCGGCACAGCAGAACCCTGACCTGATCATCACTGTGGACAACGGAATTGCCAGCATTGATGGCATTGTTATAGCAAAAGAAAAGGGGATACGGGTATTGGTCACCGATCATCATCTACCTGGTGATGAGTTACCTGATGCCGATGTCATCATCAACCCCAACCAGCCGGGTGATGAATTCCCAGGTAAGAATATTGCAGGTGTAGGCGTTGCCTTTTATTTACTACTCGCCCTCAGGTCCAGGCTACGTGACAACGGCTGGTTTACTGACCAGGAACTGGCAGAACCAAACCTTGCTGAGCTACTTGATATTGTTGCCCTGGGGACAGTAGCGGATGTCGTACCGCTGGATCATTGCAATCGCATACTGGTCAAACAGGGCCTGGCGCGCATCAATAGCGGGCAGGCCTGTCCGGGGATCCTTGCTCTGATTGATGTGGCGAACCGACTACCGGGCAATCTGGTTGCCTCTGACCTGGGTTTTGCTATTGCGCCACGACTGAATGCTGCCGGTCGCATAGAAAGCATGTCGATTGGTGTTGAATGTTTGCTGGCTGAAGAGTATGAAACGGCACATGAGATAGCAGTGCGTCTTGACAGCATAAATCAGGAACGGCGAACGATTGAGAGCGAAATGAAGGTACAGGCGCTTAATGAGTTAAAAAAAATCCAAATGGATGAAACAAAAGATATGCCTATTGGTCTCTGCATCTATGATCAGAACTGGCATCAGGGCGTCATTGGTATATTGGCAGCAAGAATCAAGGAACGCTTTCACCGACCGGTTATCGCCTTTGCCCCGGCAGGTGAAGAGCAGGATGGCCTAAAGGGTTCTGCACGCTCAATTCCCGGCTTACATATTCGAGATGTACTGGCTGCTGTAGATACACAGCACCCCGGTCTTATCAAAAAATTTGGTGGTCACGCCATGGCAGCAGGATTGTCATTAGCGAATGAAAGTTTCGAGGCATTCAGTGTGGCTTTTAATAAAGAGGTGGAGCGTCTGCTTGGAGATATGCCCCTGGAAAAAGTGTTTCTGACAGATGGTGAACTGACAACTACTGAACTGGACATCAACACCGCCATTTTGCTGCGTCAGGCAGGGCCCTGGGGACAACTGTTTCCCGAACCGCTGTTTGAGGGTGATTTCAAGGTTATCGATAAACGTATAGTTGGAAAATACCACTTAAAAATGCAGCTTTCGGATGGCAGTACTCTGATAGATGCTATCATGTTTAATATCAGGGAAGGGGATGCTGCGATGGCTCGCGACACAGTGCATCTGGTCTACAAACTTGACGTGAACGAGTTTCGTGGAAAAAGATCTGTGCAGATGATGGTTGAGCATATGCAAGCATGTTGATTTTGTTTATTTAGTTTGATTCTAAACGGTGCCCCGATTAATTCATTCGAATAGAAAGATATACTAGAAATGTATAGGATGTGGTGTCTTCGTTTTCGATTAAGTAAAAAAAATCAATTAAAAAAGGAAAACCCCACTCAGTTATGGCAAACACTCAATCCGTTTCACTTGTCCTCGGAAGTGGAGGCGCTAGAGGTATGGCACATATCGGGGTCATTCACTGGCTTGAAGAGAATGGTTACGAAATAAAGTCAATTTCAGGCTGTTCCATGGGAGCATTGATCGGTGGCATCTATGCTGCAGGGAAGCTGGATATTTATGAACGGTGGTTGCTCTCCATTTCAAGACTGGAGATCATTGCACTGCTTGATCTTTCCTGGGGCAAGAGCGGGCTGGTAAAGGGCGACAAAATCATCAATACACTGGTTAACCTTGTGGGGGACCAGAAAATCGAAGACCTACCAGTCAATTTTACCGCCGTAGCATCAGATTTAAAGGCTGAAAAAGAAGTCTGGATCAATTCAGGAAGGCTGTTCGATGCCATCAGGGCATCGATATCGCTGCCGCTGTTTTTTACACCATTTGACTACAATGGAACGCTTCTAATTGATGGGGGTGTTTTGAACCCGGTACCCATTGCACCTACGTTCGGTGATAGCACGGATCTGACTATAGCAGTGAACCTGGGTGGCCCGTCAGTCCAGATAGACGATCAGGCAGGAATACAGAAAAACCCACCGGTGCAGGATTCTCTCATAAAGCAAAACATCAACCGCTTCATAAAAAGGCTGCAGCAATCTGTAAAGAGTACAGAAAAAAAAGACTGGGGTGTCTACGATGTTGCCATTCAGGCGTTTGAAGCAATGCAAAGTACCATTGCCCGACAAAAACTGGCTGCTTATCCGCCAGACCTGACAATTGAAATTGCAAGAAATGCCTGCAAAATACTGGAATTCGACAGAGCAGAGGAAATGATTAAGCTGGGTTATACCAAAGCAAAACTGGCAGGGCTTTCTTAAGGAAACCTCTATCTATGAATCGATAGAGGTACCCTTTGGCCATCGTTGGGGTTAATATCGCCGACAATATGCACCGCTGGCTGGGTAGCAAAGAGTGATAAATTCCTGACAGGCAGTGAACAGGGTTTTTAATATTGACATACTGGAAAATTAATAATGGCTAATGCAGCAGAAACAGCCTCTGTAATTGAACAGGTAGGTAATGTTTTCGACCCCGGTAAAATGAGTGGGTATTTAGATATTGTCATGGAATTGGCTATACAATACGGCCTGAAGCTTATCGCTGCCGTTGCCATCTTTATCATAGGGAAGATGGTCGCCAACTGGATAAAGAAGCTCGTTATACGGTTCATGAAAAAGAGTAATGTGGATCCGATCATCATCGGTTTTACCAGCAGTATCACCTATATCGCTATATTGACTTTCGTGGTTGTTGCCGCTATCGGACAACTAGGCATACAGACCACCTCATTTATTGCCATTATAGGTGCTGCCGGCCTTGCGATAGGTCTTGCTCTGCAGGGTTCTCTGGCTAATTTTGCTGCCGGGTTCCTGTTGATTATTTTTAGGCCATTCAAAGTTGGTGATGTAATCGAGGCGGCCGGTGTAACCGGTAAGGTGAATACGATTCATATTTTTACAACGACTTTGACGACGGGTGACAATAAGACAATCATCATCCCAAATGCGAAGTTAAGTAATAATAATATAATAAATTATTCCACCCAGGAGACTCGGCGAGTGGATATTACTATTGGTGTATCCTACGATGCAGATCTCAAGAAGGTACGAACCATACTGGAAGATATTGTCAGCAAAGACGAGCGCATACTGAAAGAGCCATCACACCTGATCGCTGTTTCAGAACTGGCTGGTAACAGTGTGAACTTCGCTTTTCGTTTGTGGGTAAAAAGTGCCGATTACTGGGGAGTATTTTTTGATATAAATGAGTCGGTAAAAATCAGATTTGATGAGGCAGGCATAGGTCTTGCTTAACCACGGCGCGATGTGCATCTTAATGAACATAAAGTAGCTTGATAAAGCGGTTTGTTACAGTGAAAGAACTTGAAGACTTTGTCGGCAACACCCCTCTGGTTCGCCTGAAGCATCTGGCGGAAGGGCAGAACAATGCCATTCTGGTAAAACTTGAAGGAAATAATCCTGCTGGATCCGTCAAAGATCGTCCCGCATTGAATATGATCAATGCAGCGGAGGCACGCGGTGAAATCAAACCGGGTGATACGCTGATTGAGGCGACCAGTGGGAATACGGGCATCGCACTTGCCATGGTTGCTGCCGTTAAGGGCTATCACATGATCCTTGTTATGCCCGAACACATGAGTGCCGAACGTGTCGTCTGCATGTCGGCCTATGGTGCTGAGATTATTTTTGTCAGTCGTGAAGCCAGCGTGGAAGGGGCGCGTGACCTGGCGCTTGAGATGCAGGCAGCTGGCAAAGGCAAGGTTCTGGATCAGTTTTCAAACCCGGATAACCCGGATGCACATTACAGGACCACCGGGCCGGAAATCTGGCGAGATACAAATGGACTTATAACACATTTTGTCTCCTCCATGGGTACCACCGGCACCATTATGGGCACTTCACGATATCTGAAGGAAGTTAAACCTGACATTAAAATTATCGGTGTTCAGCCTACTGATGGTTCATCCATCCCCGGCATACGCCGCTGGTCAAAAGAATATTTACCCTCAATATTTAAAGCAGATGAGGTAGATCAAACGATGGATGTCAGTCAACAACTGGCAGAAGACATCACGCGCATACTGGCAAAAAGAGAGGGCATATTTGCCGGTATCTCCTCGGGTGGGGCTGTGGCGGCAGCAATAGCATTATCACGCGAAATTGAGAACGCTGTGATTGTCACCATTATTTGTGACCGTGGTGACCGTTACCTGTCTACCGGAGTGTTTCAGGGCCAATCCTCATGAGTATTATGTTGCTTGATATTGCGACCATTCCTGATTTTGAACTGGGTACACGATTGTACAATCTGCATAATCTATCAGAAAAAGATATTTTCAGAGTAATGTCTACTAAAAGTCGTGAAATGGACGATAAAACGGAGGGCCTGGCCCTGCACATGCAGCGTGTTCTGGCGATATCTGTATTTTTCCAGGATAAAGAAAGTATAAAAATATGGTCGGTGGGCGATTCTGAGTCAAATGAAGTGGATCTGCTAAAAATTCTGGAGAGATATGCCGATGAATATAAACCTGCTGTAGTCACCTGGTGCGGTGATAGATCTATATTTCCAGTTTTGAACTTTCGCTATCTGTCACATTGTATCCGATCGGCATTATTCGCAAGTCACACAAATTTAATGTCAGAACTGACTGGGGCTAGTAACAATGAGCCGGTTTCTCTGCATGAAGTTGCTGTGTTAGCAGGCTCTCCCGGCAATAAAAAAATGACTGATGAAGACACCATGAACCATTACCTGGAAGGACGCGTCGAACTTATTCGAAACAATCTTGAGCTTAGCAATATCAATACCTGGCTTATCTATCTACGTTGGCAGCTAGTAAATGGAAAGATTGATCAAGCAGGCTTTGAGGCTGAAAAGAAGTTGTTAATAAAGACGCTAATTCAAGAAGATCGAACACATCTGAAAAATTTTGTAGATGCATTGATGTAAGAGTACTTCTATTCAATCTGGATAAACTGTAGCGCGGTCCCCGGCGCTTACAAAAGAAAAGATATCTCCATAATTGAAACCTCTGCCTACCACTGCGTCCTGCGGTAAAGGTTTTAAGTAATACGGAAAAATACAATGGCACGACGAAGAAGGCACGCACCGCCAATAGAAATGACTGTTTCTATCGAATCAATGACCAATGACAGCCGCGGCGTGGCACACCATGATGGCAAGGCCGTATTTGTAGACGGGGCATTACCAGGTGAAGTAGTGCTTTGTCAAACCACAAGAAGAAGCAGTAAATATGATGAAGCTAAGGTGCTGGAAGTACTTGATGCCTCAGACGATCGTGTCCAGCCTCGTTGCTCTGCATCGGGCATTTGCGGTGGGTGCAGTTTGCAGCACATGAGTGATGCAAGTCAGATTCACGCCAAGCAACAGGTTTTAATTGATAACCTGCAGAAAATCGGCAAGGTCGAGCCTGAGGCGATATTGTCTCCATTGCAGGGTGCCCACTGGAATTACCGTCGAAAGGCCAGGCTGGGGGTAAAGCTTGTGCCAAAGAAGGGAGGAGTGCTTGTCGGCTTCAGGGAAAAACAAAGCGGATACCTGGCAGTGATGGACAGTTGTGAAGTACTTGATGATAGATTTTCGCAACTCATTATTCCGTTAAGAAGATTGATTGAGAAAATTTCCATAGCAAAACGAATCCCACAGATAGAGATTGCAGCAGGGGACGACCAGGGGATTCTTGTATTCAGGCACCTGGAACCACTGTTAGATTCTGACCTGGAACTCCTTAAGGATTTTGGCCGACAAAAAGGCTTATCCATTATGTTGCAGTCAGGTGGTCCTGATTCCATCGTGGCGCTATATCCTGAAACGATCGAACTGCTTGAATACCGACTTGATGAGTGGGATATTTCTATCCGTTTTCGGCCTTCTGACTTTACTCAGATCAATGCAGGTATCAATAAGCTGATGATTGCTAAAGCAGTGGAATTACTTGCACCTGAAGAAGATGATGAAGTGCTGGATCTGTTTTGCGGCGTCGGCAACTTTACCTTACCTCTTTCACGCATTACGCATCACGTCATGGGAATAGAGGCTGATTCTGCCCTTGTTCAAATGGCACGCGAGAATGCCATACATAATGGTATAGCAAATGCAGAATTCATTACGGCAGATCTTTATGATACGCCTCTTGATGGAAGCTGGCTGCACCAAAAATGGGATCGTATCCTGCTAGACCCTCCACGTAGCGGGGCATTGGAAGTTCTTGAACGATTGCCTGAATTGCAGGCAAAACGAATTGTATACGTATCATGCAATCCAGCAACCCTGGCACGTGACAGTGGCATTCTTGTTCATAGGCATAATTATAAGCTAACTGCTACGGGTGTTATGGATATGTTTCCACATACAAAACATGTTGAATCAATCGCTATTTTTGAACCCACATAATTTATTTTTAAAAAAATGGCCTACTGAATCTGGCAGAAGGCAGATGAATGCTGCTTAGCTGATCAATACACCTGATGAGCGGGTAAATTAACTGCCTGGTTGGTCCAGGACTATCACCTTATCTCTCTTTTACCTGCTACGATTTAGATAACAAAACTTCTATTGTAAAAGTTATGTAAATTATTGAAAGAACTTTTATCTTAATGATTCAAAAGGTGATACTTACATAAATGGTCCGAAAATACTGGATTCTGCTGTTCGACAGGAGTAGAGTATCCTGATAAGGACTGGGTAATATTGCTAGTTGCATGAGAGGTGCATAAGTATTTAATTTCCATGCAAACTTAATGGCAAGGGAGATGATTCATGAATTTTAAAAAACTTAAAATTCCCGCTTTAGTGCTGGTTTTTTGGGGTTTGGCAACAACCAGTTTTGCATTTGACGATGACGGGCTCGAGCAAGCTCAAAAAACACCCGCATTGTATTCCGGTGCACAGTCATTCGGTAGTTCACTGGGCAGTGTGTCCCAGTTTGGCATTGGTCAGGGATGGCTGAATAATAAATGGCAGGGGCAAAGTAGTCTCTATAAAACAAAGAGCCTGGATGTAGGGTTACCCGATACCAGTCAGTGGAGTGTCGATATCACCAGGCGTCTGCTGTCAGGTAAGCAAAACACCTATCTTGCTATGGGCCTGGGCTGGAATGATATTGAAATGGCAGCAGGTGAATCAAGCTTCGGTATGAGATTCATTGCTGAAGGACGCGTTGGAATCTATGGTCCGACGTATCTTTTTGGCCAGGCGGCATTGTCACCGTGGATGACGAATGTTGGGCAGCTGGTCGACCCTTTTGGCAAGGAACTTGAATTAGGACTAGCAGTTGATCCTCTCCCATATATGTCTCTCAGAGCGGGATATCGAGGTTACTGGCTTGATTCTGCAGAGTCATCGTCTGACTCCAGTTTACGAAGTCAGACTGACGGCTTTTTTATAGGCGGTGGACTACGCTGGTAGTGATCGCTTTAGGGTGGCGCCTTTATTCTGATTTGGACGCTTTTTTTGTTTCAATCTGAATCAATGCAGGCTTTTTCTGCTCCACGAGTTTTCCAGTTTTCTTTGTCTCTTTGACGGTTTCTAGCGTTGTTTTTGTAGGACTGTCGTCTTTCCCAGTTGATTCCTTCACCGATTTTTTCACCAATTTCTTCGCTATTTTTTCCGTCTTTGGCTGCTTGACCGAAGACTCTTGCCGTTCTGTTTTTGCTGCATTAGATACTTTATTTTTAACCGGGCCAGCATCTGCCTTTGGCATGTCAGAAACATTTGCTTTATCAGACC
This sequence comes from bacterium BMS3Abin11, assembly GCA_002897635.1. Taxonomy (NCBI): domain Bacteria; species bacterium BMS3Abin11. The sequence goes on from BDTD01000009.1 coordinate 9,184, forward strand.
CTGTTTCTTTTTTAGTCTCGCCAGCAGATATATTTTTTACCGTAGATGCTGGTTTTCTGTTTGTTGAACGTGATTTGCTACTGGCTGATTTCTTTTTTGCCACGGGGGCTACATTCCCATTAACATCAGGTTTTACAGGTACCTCCGCTTTGACCTGTGTTACTACGTTGCCGTCTACTTCTTTTACCTTAGCTTCATTTCCAGCAGGGCGGTTATCCCCGCCAGTTCTCCGGTTTTGCCTGGGGCTGCGACGACGGCCCCTGTTAGAGCGGCTTTGCTGAAGCGGACGATCCGGTTTGTCCTGCTGACTCCCCTGTTGATCTATGGCCTGATCATTGCCGGCCTGTGTGTCCGCTTTAGTTGACTGGGCAGATTTCTTTTTTGTATTACGCTGACGATTCTGCTGATTCCCTTTTCGTTGCCCAGCACGACGATTATTTTGCCGGGTACCCTGGGTTCTTCGGTTTCGTTGCTGCCTTTTACGTTGTTCTGTAGGCCTGGTTTCTTCCTTTACCTCTTCTACGATTTCAGCTTCACTACCACTGAACAGCTTCTTGACCAGTCCGGTAAACCAGCCGCGTTCCTCACTACCATTTGCGGCAGCCGATGGCGCAGGAGCGGCAGATGGTGGTGCAGATGTACCGTGAAATTCCGTATTGACAGCAGGTTTTTCAGCCGCAGGCTGCGGCTGATTACCCGGCGCAGGTAATTCATTTTTAATTTCTTCTATTTGTAGTTTGTAGCTTGGTTTCTCGCCTGCATCATCAAGGTCTTCACTACGTAAACGTTCAATCTTGTAATGAGGTGTATCCAGTGAAGCAGATGGAATGATCTGTATTCTGGTGCCGAGACGATTCTCGATACCAGTGATTTCATGTCGCTTTTCATTCAATAAAAAAGTAGCAGATTCAATGGGAAGATAAGCATGAACTACTTCAGTGTTTTCTTTCAGTGCTTCTTCCTGAATGATACGAAGGATACTCAAAGATGAAGATTGTATACCGCGAATTTGTCCGGTGCCTTCACAGCGGGGACATATCTGATGGTTTGACTCTCCCAATGATGGGCGTATCCTCTGCCGCGACATTTCCATCAGACCAAAACGGGAAATACGACCGGTCTGGATGCGCGCACGATCGGATTCCAGTGCATCATTTAGTCGATTTTCGACATTGCGCTGATTTTTGTGTGATGTCATATCGATGAAGTCGATCACGATCAGCCCGCCCAAATCACGCATACGCAATTGTCTGGCGACCTCATCTGCAGCTTCCAGGTTAGTCTGTAAAGCAGTTTCTTCAATGTCGCTGCCCTTGGTTGCGCGGGCAGAGTTTACATCGATACTTACCAGTGCCTCAGTATGATCAATGACCAGGCTGCCCCCTGAAGGCATTTGTACAGTACGGGAAAAGGCAGACTCAATCTGGTGCTCAATCTGGAAACGAGAGAACAGAGGTACTGTGTCCTCATAAAGCTTCAAACGCGCAAGATTCTGCGGCATTACCTGTTCCATGAAACGTTTGGCACGTTCATAGACTTCTGCATTATCAATAAGAATCTCAGTGATGTCAGAGCGTAGATAGTCGCGCATGGCACGGACTACGAGATTACTTTCCTGATAAATCAGAAATGGAGCCGGGCGTTCTGCTGAAGCCTTGTCGATGGCTTGCCATAACTGCATTAAATAATCGAGATCCCATTGCATACCCTCCAGACTTTTACCAATGCCGGCAGTGCGGGCGATTAGTGCATGATCGCCAGGAACCTCAAGCTCATTCATTACTTTGCGTAGTTCGGTGCGCTTTTCCCCTTCAATGCGGCGAGAAATTCCTCCACCTTTAGGGTTATTTGGCATTAGCACCAGATAGCGCCCCGCCAGACTTATGAAAGTTGTTAAGGCAGCACCTTTATTGCCGCGCTCTTCCTTTTCAACTTGCACAACAAGTTCCTGACCTTCCTTGATGACATCCTGGATACGGGTCTGGGAGATGGGCGCATTTTTCTTATCGCCGGTGAAAAAGCGGCGAGAGATTTCCTTCATTGGCAGGAAACCCTGACGGACAGCGCCATAATCTACAAAACAGGCCTCGAGGCTGGGTTCTACCCGGGTCACTTTCCCTTTGTAGATATTGCTCTTTTTTTGCTGAAAACTTGCAGATTCTATATCGAGGTCAATCAACCTCTGGCCATCAACGATGGCGACTCGCAACTCTTCTGAATGAGTTGCGTTAAATAACATTCTTTTCATTTTGTATGTTCCGACGCAATGCACGTCAGGACTACTGTACTACTACCTGTTTCCGGCTTCGTAAAAAACCGGACATCTAGGTCATTACCTTGTTATATATTCAGTAGTGGCGAGTAGCCTGTCTGCTTACGTCACAGGTGCCTGTTGCGTTTACTCACTACTGAGCGAGGGCACAGGCTGTCGTTTTTTCAATGGGAAATCTGGCCAGTTTAATGGCTGTAGTAAAGCTATATCTGTATTGTTCTGGCACTGAAACTGATAATCAGAGGTCATGTGCTCACTATTACGATTACAGTCTATCAATATTGATGCAATCTAACATTTACAGAGATAGCCAATTCCAGAATGCATCGGTGGACAGTCTTTTTCTGTCATCTTCCCGGCATTGCCTGGATGGTATCCCATTACCGTAGCTGCAGACTTCATGTGTGCAGCCAATATTCATTCAATCTTTGTTAATTCGTTCTTTCTAAAGTGAGCCTGTAAAATGTTTATAAAATACATTAACGGGTGCTCACGTCAATATACTATACCAGTCTCTGCATACAGCCACAATAGAGGCTCCCACATAGAGGCTCCCACATGCTGATAGACAAACTTATGTTTTTCAGAGGTTTACTATCTCTTTAGCAGACGAAACCCTGTATTATTCTCAGATGCCACAAAGCAGGAAAATAGTGAAATCAGAAAAACCGGCAAAAGTGCGCCTTATAGAGGTAAATAGTGGTGGCAGCGGCCAGAGAATAGACAATTTTCTGCTAGGGCAGCTAAAAGGTGTGCCACGTAGTCTGATTTATCGATTACTTCGGACCGGGCAGATCAGGGTCAACAAAGGACGAAAAAAACCACATTACAGACTAATTGCCGGGGATATGGTAAGAATTCCACCGGTAATTGTTTTCGAGAGAGAGCCATCTCAGGCTAGTTATTCGGCAAAAGAACTGCTTTCCAACAGTATTTTGTTTGAGGATAAATCACTCATCATACTGAACAAGCCAGCTGGTATGGCGGTCCATGGTGGTAGTGGTATTAATTATGGTGTCATTGAAGCCTTCCGGCAATTAAGACCGGAATGCCTTTTTCTCGAACTGGTTCATCGTCTGGACAGGGAAACGTCAGGCTGCCTGGTGCTGGCAAAAAAACGCTCGGCGCTGGTTAACATGCATGAAATGCTAAGGCGTGAGCACGGTAAGAGTATGGACAAAACCTACCTGGCGTTGTTACGTGGTGTTTGGCAGGGTAAAAAGAAGAAGATAAATGCCTCCCTGGAGGTAAACAGTCGACAATCCGGTGAACGTTTCGTTACCGTTTCAAGTAATGGCAAACCTGCAATGAGTATTTTCGTACCAGAGAGGAACTTTCCCGGGGCAGGCGCATGCCTGGTCAGCATCAGGCTGCTTACCGGGCGCACACACCAGGCACGTGTCCATGCCCTGTCGATCGACCAGCCAATTGCTGGTGATGAGCGCTATGGCGACCGAGCTTTTAATCGACGGATGAAACTGGATGGCCTAAAACGCCTTTTCCTGCATGCCAGCAGGTTGCGTTTCAGACATCCAATTGACGATAAACAGATGGATGTCGAAGCACCTTTACCAGAATCCTTAGCTGGACTGCTGGACAGGCTTTCATGAATAATAATAAACCTGATAAATCTGTGGAGCTGATTATTTTTGACTGGGACGGCACCCTGATGGATTCAGAAGCGAAGATCGTGAACTGTTTTCGCAAGGCCGTAGCAGATGTAGGAATCGATTACCCGGGTGATGAGTCAACCCGGAATATTATCGGCCTGGGATTGAAAGAGGCTCTTGATATTCTGCTGCCTGGTTTTACTGGTGCTATCCGCCAGCAGGTCGTTGACAGCTACCGCGAACACTTCCTGCACCTGGATGAAACCGAGATGCTCTTGTTCAAGGGTGTAGAAGAGGGGCTAAAGCGACTGCAGAGTAACAACTACTCTCTTGCCATTGCAACCGGAAAAGCCCGAACAGGCCTGGATAGAGTTCTCGAATACACCCAATTAGGAGAGTATTTTGTTGCCAGTCGCTGTGCCGATGAAGCAAAATCGAAACCACACCCCCGTATGGTGCTGGACTTACTTGCTGGAACTAGAGTGTCTGCTGATAATGCGATAGTCGTCGGTGATACCACCTACGATATACAAATGGCCCACCGTGCCGGAACCGACGCACTGGCTGTTTGTTATGGCGTACACAGCAGCGAGAAATTGAAAGCAGAAAACCCACTCGCATGTGTTGATGATTTTGATTCTGTTATTGAGTGGTTTGTATAGATATTTCACCACAGAGTAACTGTGGTGAAAAAAGGTTTTAGAATGACAAATGACAAAAACAAATACAGCAGTGATAAATTAGACAAAATCGTTGCTGAGGCACATCGCAATCGCGATGAACGAGAGTTGGGCTATCGCGAAAAGGCATTGAAAATGTATCCCTGGATATGCGGCCGTTGTTCGCGTGAGTTTACACAGACCAATGTGCGGGAACTGACTGTTCACCACCGTAACCACGATCATGACGATAACCCTGAAGACGGCAGTAACTGGGAACTTTTATGTGTCTATTGTCATGATAATGAGCATTCTCGTTTGATTGATGGAGAATATGGAGAAGTCAGTTCGAGTACCGAGAAGACAAAAGAGGCCACCAATAATCCATTTGTTGGACTTGCGGGGTTGATAAAAGAAAAAAAGAGAAAGGTTCCTTAGGGATTAAGAACTAAGGAGTATAACTTGGGTCTCTTTTTTTCCTTTATCTTTAATTCTTCATCTTTAGATCTTTAGTCTGGTTTTATAAAACATTGACGCCAAATTTTTCCAACATACGAATCAATCGAATCAACGGCAGGCCGATTAGCGTGTTGGGGTCTTCTCCTTCGAAGCGTTCCAGCAGAGCGATGCCCAGTCCTTCAGATTTGACACTACCAGCGCAGTGGTAAGGTTGTTCCTTTAGTAAATATGACTCGAGTTGTTGCTCGGTCAGTTTTCGGAATACCACATGAAAGGGGATGACTTCTGTTTGTGCCTCGCCCGTATCCGCATTTACCAGTGATAATCCGGTATATAACATAATCTCTTTACCATTGGCCTCTCTTAGCTGCTGCATGGCTTTATCGTGCGTATGAGGCTTACCTACAATCTTGCCGCCGTGCATGGCAACCTGATCTGAGCCAATGACCAGACTGCCCGGGTTGTTGCTGGCAACTGAACGAGCCTTCTCAACTGATAGACGTTCAACCAGTTTTTGTGGTGACTCATTCTCGAATGGTGTTTCATCAATATCCGGGGCTTCGACGCGGAATGGGATTTTTAGTCTTTCGAGTAATTCCCGTCTATAGATTGATGTAGAGCCAAGGATTAATTCGGGGTGGGTCGTCATTTTCTGATATTCCTGTCATGAATTAATAAGGGACCCCATATTTAAAGACCGTATCTTACTTGTCAACATTTGATCCCACGACTATTTTTATCTGCTCATAAAATGTTTTTCGTGTTTTTTAATGCCATTAAAGAAATAATCGCTGACTTTACTTACAATTGCTATCAGCAGCATGGAAAAGAATAGATAAGGAAACACCTTAGCCTCTTGCATGTACACACATTCCCTGGTGTTGAGTAGCTGGAACATGACAATAATACGCTGATTTTTCGCTCCATTTCGGAGAAATCACTTTGACACAAACAGCATGAATCCGTATCATTACACGGTTCAGTTTTATTAATACGTACGCCACTACTGTCTTTGCGATGTTAGATGGTCGTTACTACACAGGCAGGGTAATTCCAATGGCAGTTCAACAAAATCGCAAGACACCATCAAAGCGCGGCATGCGTCGTTCGCATGACAGCCTGAGCAATCCGGCTCTTACCACTGATCCGGTCACCGGTGAAACACACCGACGTCATCATATCACTGCAGATGGGTTCTATAAGGGCCGTAAATTCGTCAATACTGAGTCTGAGTAGAAGTTTCGGCTATCATTATCTGTTGTCGTGCTTAGTGTGCCGGTCTCTATAGCCATAGATGGCCATGGCGGCGATTATGGTGTTTCGATAACTGTCCCTGCTGCACTTGCTGCATTAGCCGGTAATCCTGATCTGTCCCTGATCCTGGTAGGCCAACAGGATGTACTGGCAGCAGAACTGGCCAGACACGATAACAAATATCCTGACAGGCTGAGTATTCACCATGCCTCGCAAATTGTCGACATGGATGAACCCCCGGCTTCTGCATTGCGTGGCAAAAAAGATTCTTCCATGCGGATTTCTATTAACCTGGTCAAGGAAGGTAAAGCAGGCGCCTGTATAAGTGCCGGCAACACGGGTGCCTTGATGGCAACAGCCCGTTTCGTACTGAAAACATTATCAGGTATCAAACGTCCTGCCATTATCAGTGCCATCCCTACAATGCATGGCCATGTCCATTTTCTGGATCTTGGTGCCAATGTTGATAGCTCAGCAGAGGTCCTTCAGCAATTCGGTGTCATGGGATCCATACTTGTTCAGGCAAACGAGAAGATAGATTCACCAAAGGTAGGCTTGCTGAATATCGGGCATGAAGATGTGAAAGGTAACGAAACGGTTAAAGCAGCTGCTGAATTACTGAAAAACAGCCCGGTAAATTATGTTGGCTTTGTAGAAGGGGATGATATTTTTACTACAGATCTTGATGTTATTGTCTGTGATGGTTTTGTCGGCAATGTTTCACTGAAGACCATGGAAGGTCTGGCACAGATGATTACATCTACCATGAAAGAAGAGTTCAATAAAAATATCCTGACAAAAATATCAGGACTCCTTGCCACGCCTGTTATCAAGTCCTTGCGCAGTCGACTGGATAATCGTCGTTATAATGGCGCTATTCTACTCGGGCTTCGAGGGACGGTGATTAAAAGTCATGGTTGTGCAGACATCTTTGCCTATTCACAGGCTATCAATGAAGGATATAGAGCAGTTCAAAATCAGGTGCCTGAAATGATTGAAAAGGTGTTATCAGCTACAGATTTAAGCAATGAGACAGAGAACTAGGCTAGAAACTATAGTGAACAACTCGGTCAAATCTTACTCCAGGATAATTGGCACAGGTAGCTATCTACCTGAAAAGGTATTGACAAATGCTGATCTCGAAAACATGGTCAATACCAGTGACGAATGGATTACTAGCCGAACGGGTATTCGAGAGCGTCATATTGCGGCTGAAGGTGAAACCACCTGCGATATGGCAACGCATGCTGCCCGAATGGCATTGGAGTCTTCAGGACTTGGCCATTCAGACATCGATTTGATCATTGTCGCCACCACTACACCTGATCTGGTGTTTCCATCAACGGCCTGCCTGTTACAGGAGCGACTGGGCATACATGGTTGTCCGGCATTTGATGTGCAGGCGGTGTGCACAGGTTTTATCTACGCCCTGACCGTCGCAGATAAATTTATTCGCAGTGGCAGCTCGAAAAAAGCACTTGTGATTGGTGCAGAAACACTCTCACGCATAGTCGACTGGACAGATCGCGGTACCTGTATCCTGTTTGGTGATGGAGCCGGAGCGGTAATCCTTGAGAGCTCGGAAGAACCCGGCATCATATCAACGCATATACACTCTGATGGCCAGTTTAAGAACCTGTTGCAGGTACCGACAGGTATCTCCAGTAATTATCAGGATATCATAGAAGGGAATACCTTCATCGAGATGAAAGGAAATGAAGTATTTCGCATGGCCGTCAACACCTTAGGCCGGATAGTTGATGAAACACTTGACTATAACAACATGAAAAAATCAGATATAGACTGGCTTGTTCCACATCAGGCAAATATCCGCATTATTATTGCAACTGCAAAAAAGTTGGGGATGTCGCTGGACAACGTTGTAGTCACCATTGACAGGCATGGAAACACCTCTGCAGCCTCGGTTCCACTGGCATTTGATGAAGCTGTACGCGATGGCCGCATCAAACAGGGCGAAACAGTTCTGCTGGAAGCATTTGGTGGTGGGTTTACCTGGGGTTCAGTACTGTTGAAGATGTGACGTACAAAAGAAGACGAAAGATAAAAGGTTAAAGAGAAAAGATAAAAGATGCGTGTAGCTTTTGTATTTCCTGGGCAGGGTTCTCAGTCTATTGGCATGATGAATTCGCTGGCTGAGTCAAACTCAGTGATTCAGGAGACCTTTAGCGAGGCTTCATCAGTTCTTGGTTACGATTTATGGGAGCTGGTAGTTGGCGGGCCTGCGGAAAAACTGAATTCAACTGAATACACCCAGCCTGCAATGTTAGCGGCTGGTGTCGCTAGCTGGCGGGCATGGCTGGCTGCAGGTGGTACTGCACCGGCTATGATGGCAGGCCACAGTCTGGGTGAATACACCGCTCTGGTATGCGCCGGGGCGTTGGACTTCTCCGACGCGGTTGCACTAGTTTCGGATCGAGCGCGTTTCATGCAGGATGCTGTGCCGGCAGGTGCGGGTGCAATGGCTGCGATTCTTGGACTTGATGATGAACAGGTGGTAAAGCTTTGCCAGGATAATGCCTCCGGTGAAGTACTGGAAGCAGTTAATTACAATGCTCCCGGCCAGGTTGTTGTAGCTGGTACCCGCGCAGCCGTTGCTCGTCTGATTGAAAATGCCAAATCGGCTGGCGCTAAACGTGCTCTAGCATTACCAGTGAGTGTTCCATCCCATTGTGCGTTGATGAAACCAGCTTCAGAACGCATGACAGAGAGATTAAATGTAGTAGCCATAACTCAGCCTGAAATACCTGTAATTCACAATGTAAATGTTCAGGCTACTACAAATGAGGCTGAAATTCGTGAATTGTTGGCACGCCAGATTTCTGAGCCGGTACGTTGGGTTGAAACTATCAACAATATGCATAATCATGGAGTTGCCCAACTGATTGAATGCGGGCCTGGCAAAGTTCTTTGTGGCTTAGCCAGGAGAATAAATCGAGATATCGGATGCATCCCACTGATTACGCAGGATTCTATTTCCGAGGCAATGGAGAGGAAAGAATGAAACTTGAAGGAAAAATTGCTTTAGTCACTGGCGCCTCACGAGGAATCGGTGCAGCGATAGCAGATACACTGGCAGCTAATGGTGCCTTCGTTATTGGTACGGCCACCACACATGGGGGTGCGCTGGCAATTGAAGAACGTATCACCTCAGCAGGTCAACAGGGAGTTGGTCGTGAGCTGGACGTTACCTCACAGGAGTCCATCGATGCCATTATAAAAGCCTGTGCAGAAATAAAGGGCGCGCCGGGCATACTCATAAACAATGCAGGAATTACCCGTGATAATTTGCTGATGCGAATGAAAGAAGAAGACTGGCAGGCCATTATTGATACCAACCTGTCTTCAGTATATCGAATGAGTAAGGCAGTACTGCGCGGCATGATGAAAGCAAAACAGGGTAGAATAATCAGTGTGACTTCGGTGGTGGGTGCCACTGGTAATCCAGGGCAGGTCAATTATTCTGCTGCAAAAGCAGGGGTAGCGGGATTTTCCCGCGCAATGGCGAGGGAAGTAGCCTCACGCAATATTACCGTCAATACGGTAGCGCCGGGTTTTATCGATACTGATATGACACGCGCTTTAGCAGAAGAACAACGCGAAAAATTAATTGCTGAAATTCCACTGTCGCGACTTGGTACAGTTGAAGATATCGCAAATGCTGTCTTATTTCTGGCCTCGGATGATGCATCATATATCACTGGCACAGAAATTCATGTAAACGGCGGCATGTATATGGGGTAGAATACCCACACAGGCCGGTTGAGTTGGACTGGCAATTGCAATTATGGTTAAAATGCCATTTTGAACAATCAGGGAACCTCTGATTAATTCTGGACGAAGTAGATTGCGATCTAAAATATTCAGGTTTGAGGCGCAAATCGCACGTAATAGCTGGCTATTGCGAAGGTTTGCAACGAAAAAACTGGATATTTTAGGCGTAAGATACGAGTTCATGAATTGATCAGAGGTTCCCAAGTTTACTAGAGAGGATAAAAATCAAATGAGTAGTGTTGAAGAACGCGTCAAGAAAATTGTTGCTGAACAACTCAGTACCAGTGAAGACCAGATTTCAAGCACGTCTTCTTTCGTCGATGATCTGGGCGCAGATTCACTCGATACAGTTGAACTTGTTATGGCTCTTGAAGAAGAATTTGACCTCGAGATTCCGGATGATGAAGCCGAGAAGATCACCACAGTACAACAGGCTGTCGATCACATAAATGCTGCTACCAGCTAGTAGTTATTGATCAGACAAAGTCGCTGCTCCTTCAAGGGCGGCGGCTTTTTTTCTGATTTTTTGACTATCAATGAATTATTAAAGGTACCCACGTGAGTAATCGTCGTGTTGTCGTCACAGGAATTGGGATACATTCACCGGTAGGACTAGGACTGGATGCAAACTGGCAAAATATTACTGCCGGCAGAAGCGGCATCAGTCGTATTGAGAGTTTTGATACCACAGGTATGCCGGCTTCAATAGCGGGCCAGCTTGATGGTTTCGATCCAGAACACTGGATGGACAGGAAATCCTGCCGCAAAATGGACAGGTTTATTCAGCTTGGTATGGCTGCCGGACTTGATGCCATGGCAGATTCCGGCCTGGAAATTACCGATGAAAATTCTCATCTTATTGGTGTCCATATAGGCGCAGGCATTGGTGGTCTGGCGACCATTGAAAAGCAGACAAAGTTATGGCTGGATCGCGGTCCACGACGTATTTCACCGTTCTACATACCCAGTAGCATCATCAATATGATTTCCGGCAATCTGTCTATTGCACTGGGTGCAAAAGGGCCAAATCTTGCCATTGTCACCGCCTGTGCAACCGGTACCCATTCAATTGGCGATGCAGCCAGGCTGATTGAATATGGCGATGCGGATGTAATGTTTGCTGGCGGTGCTGAAAGTTCGATTACACCGACCGCGATGGCAGGTTTTGGTAATGCACGTACACTGAGTTCCCGCAATGATGATCCGCAGTCGGCCTCTCGTCCATGGGATATGGGGCGGGATGGATTCGTCATGGGTGAGGGTGCTGCTGTGCTGGTATTGGAAGAACTGGAGCATGCACGCAATAGAGGTGCGGAAGTTTATGTAGAACTGGCAGGATTCGGCTTAAGTGGTGATGCATACCACATGACCAGTCCTGCACAGGGAGGAGAAGGTGCCGCGCGCTGTATGGGAAATGCCATGCGCAATGCTGGCGTGAATCCACAGGATATTGATTACATCAACGCACATGGTACATCTACACCGCAGGGTGATATTGCAGAAACTCATGCCGTGAAAAGGGCAATGGGTGATCATGCAGGGGTTGTTGCAATAAGTTCAACTAAATCTATGACAGGGCATCTGCTAGGTGCTGCGGGTGCGATTGAAGCCGTCTACACAATAATGGCCATTAGAGACCAGATTGCACCGCCAACTATCAATCTTGACGACCTGGATCCTGAATGTGACCTGGATTTTGTCCCCGGAACTGCAAGAGATATGAAGATCGATGTCGCAATGTCGAATTCATTCGGTTTTGGTGGCACCAATGGCACACTGATTTTGAAACGTATGTCCTGATCTTGTCATCGCACAGTCTTTTACGACAACTGAGTAACTGCCCTGATCTGTTTGATCTGGCAGAACACAATCCTGAGAGATACCCCTTCCTGCTGGAAAATTCCGGTGAAACATCTGAACTGGGTCGCTATGATATTTTATTTGCCTTTCCGGGCGTACGATTATCGGCTCTGCCAGATGGTAGTTTATTGCATGATGGTAGTAATCTGGGCAAAAAACCTTTTCTTCACCAGCTGGATACAATCTATAGACATCGGGAAAATCAAACAGAAAATCAAACAGATATAGCCCGTGAACCCGGTCTGCCATTTTGTGGTGGCTGGTTCCTCTATTTAGGCTATGAGCTGGCAGCAGAAATAGAGCCTGTGCTGACATCATCCCTGCATCGTCCTGAACTCCCTCGAGCAATAATGACAGAAATCCCTGCGGGTATAGTCCGCGATAAGCAGACAGGAAAAGATTATGTTTTTGCCTGCGGCATTGATGCAGAATCCATGCTTGGGTGCATTATTCAGGATATTCAGAAACTGGCGTACTCATCAGGATTCAGACAACAGAAAAAAAGCACGGCAAGTTGCGAAATACAGGAAGAAGAAAGCGAATCTTATCTAGCGAGTGTCAATCATATAAAAAGATACATCCGTGAGGGTGATGTGTTTCAGGTAAATCTCTCGCGCCGCTGGCAAGCTAATTGTAATGATGGGATTGCTGTCAATGAAGCCTGGCGCAGACTGCGAGTCGCTAACCCCGCACCGTTTGCAGCCTGGGCAAGAATAGATGACGCCACAACACTGTTGTCATCATCACCGGAACGTCTGATCGAACATCGCCAGGGAATCGTTCACACACGGCCAATTGCAGGCACCTATCCGCGCAGTGAAGATCTTCAACAGGACAGGGAATTCTCAGCGGAACTGTTGATGCACCCGAAAGAGCGGGCTGAACACATAATGCTGCTAGATCTTGAACGTAATGACCTTGGCCGAATCTGTCGGCCCGGATCCATAGCGGTCGATGATCTGATGGTGCTGGAGAGCTACACCCACGTTCACCACATCGTTTCATCTGTCAGTGGCAAGCTGAAGAAAGGCATTTCACCGGGCGACATCATCCGTGCTGTTTTCCCCGGCGGCACCATAACGGGTTGTCCAAAAGTACGCTGTATGGAGATTATTGCCGAACTGGAGCAGGAAGCCCGCGATGCCTACACCGGCTCAGTCGGCTACCTGTGTTACAACGGTGATATGGATTTGAATATTCTCATTAGAACCATCACTCACAAGAATAATTTCTACAGCTTTCGTGCCGGCGCAGGGATAGTCGCAGATTCCGATCCAGCGAAGGAATTATGTGAAACACGCTCCAAGGCCAAAGGGTTGAAGAAAATATTTGAGTGAGGAACAAGATAGCACTGTAGGAGTGTCGCCCGGCGCGATTGTTTTAAATAAAAGATAAATGACTCGGGACTAAGGATGAAAGATAAATAATATATCAACTTCATGTTCTTTCATCCTTAGTCAAGAGTCCTTTGTCTGATACATCACACCGAGCGGCACCTACAATATTTTGAAGATCAACTCATAGACTCTCAGAAATAAATGGTTTACTCTTTCTGCGCACCATCGACAATAATCACAATCTCGTTCTGTGCGATCTATATCCTAAAAGATAAGTACCGGCCGGACATTAAAAGCTTGCAAACAAGCACATATCCAGGAGAAAACGAATGAAACTCATAAGAAATATACTCACAAGCTTTGTAGTTGCCAGCATGCTGCTAATCCCATTGGGTACTGCTCAGGCAGCAGAAATCAAACTTAAGGCCTCGCATCAGTGGCCTGGGGGTAAGGGTGATATTCGCGACGAAATGGTGCAGATGATCGCACGCGATATGAAGGCTGCAAATGTTGGCGTCGATATTAAGGTCTATCCCGGGAAATCACTCTTCAAGCCAAAAGAGCAATGGGCCGCAATGACCAAAGGCAAGCTGGATATTACAGCATTCCCATTAGCCTATGCAGGTGGCAGGCATCCAGAGTTTAATCTGACTTTAATGCCTGGACTGGTAAAAAATCACGATCACGCCAGACGTCTGAACAAATCACCATTCATGCAGCGCATTAAGGACATTATGGATAAAGCCGGTGTCATGGTTCTCGCCGATACCTGGTTGTCCGGCGGCTTCGTATCGAATAAAAAATGTATTCTTGAACCTGATGATGTAAAGGGCCAGAAGTTCCGTGCGGCAGGCAAGGCTTTTAATCAGATGTTAAAGGCAGCGGGTGCTTCAATTACTTCTATGCCATCCTCTGAAATCTACTCAGGTTTACAGACTGGCGTGCTCGATGGCGCTAACACATCGTCATCATCACTGGTCTCCTATCGAATCTATGAACAGGTAACCTGTTTAACAGCCCCGGGTAAGAACGCACTATGGGTTATGTATGAGCCGATACTGATGGCGAAGAAAAGTTTTGCCAAATTAAACAAGGTACAGCAGAAAGCACTGTTGAAAGCCGCAGCAAAGGCAGAAGCATTCGCCTATCAGGCCTCTATAGAAGCAGATCAGAAGCTGGTCGATGCGTATAAAAAAGCAGGCGTTAAAGTGGTTGAAATGACCGCTGAACAGGCTGCAATGTGGCGTAAGATAGCCGATAAATCCAGTTATAAGGACTTCAGTGATAGTGTAAAAGGTGGAAAACAACTATTGGATATGGCACTTAGCGTCAAGTAATTAGAAACTCTAGCAGGTTGGGCTTCCCTGCACTCAGCCCAACCTACAAAAATGTTTGATTAGCTTTTTAACCACTAGAGTCTCCGCACTATGAACGCCTTGATCCGATTTATCAGCGGACTCTCACGATTGCTGGGTATTCTGGCCGCCTTGCTACTAATAGCGGGTGTGCTGGTCGTAGTGCAAATGGTATTTCTTCGCTATGCACTGAGTGAATCCACAAGCTGGCAAACTGAATTTGTCACTTATGCATTGATAGCATCTACTTTTTTAGGCGCTCCCTACGTGCTGTTAACTCGTGGACATGTCAATGTAGAGCTGGTGCCATTGATGCTTGGACCGAAAAGTCGGTTCGTTCTGGCACTATTTGCCTACAGCACTTCAGCATTACTGTGCTTTATTCTGACCTATTACAGCTACCTGTTCTGGTATGAGGCATGGAGCGCAGGCTGGACTTCGGATACCATCTGGGGTCCAAAACTGTGGAAGATATACCTTTCTATGCCTGTGGGATTTTTTGTCATCAGCCTGCAGTATTTAGTCGATCTGCTGTGCCTGGTTACGGGTAGAGAACTGCCATTCCATATTGCTGATGTCAATGAGGAGGCGGCCTGATGGATCCTTTGATTCTCGGTCTGCTGGCGGCTGTTGTTCTGATTATGCTATTGCTGAGCGGCATGCCCGTTGCCTTTGCTCTCGGTTTTACCGCTATTTTCTTCCTCATTATCGATGACGGTATAGGTGCCTTCGATGTTGTGGCAGATACACTGTTCGGCTCTTTAGATGAATTCGCTCTGCTGTCTATCCCGATGTTTCTTCTGATGGGTTCCGCCATCGCGGCATCGCGTGCCGGTTCTGATCTCTATGAAGCGCTTGATCGCTGGCTGTATCGTATTCCCGGCGGGCTATTAATCTCCAATATTGGAGCCTGCGGCGTGTTTGCCGCCCTGACAGGCTCATCACCAGCCACCTGTGCGGCAATCGGTAAAATGGGCATCCCGGAAATGCGCAAACGCGGTTACCCGGCCAGTCTGGCGACCGGAGCCATTGCTGCAGGCGGCACGCTGGGTATCCTGATACCACCTTCTATCACCATGATCGTCTACGGTATAGCCACCGAAACCTCCATTGGACGTCTGTTCATGGCAGGTGTTCTACCGGGGGCCATGTTGATGCTGCTGTTTATGTCCTGGTCATGGTTTTATGCCTACAAAAATGGCTATCACATTGTCGAAAGGAACAAACATTACAGTTTACGTGACAAATTCATTGTTCTACCCAAAATCCTGCCTTTCCTGTTATTAATCGTATTAGTACTCTGGGCCTTGTATGGTGGTGTGGCTACTCCCTCTGAAGCCTCAGGAGTCGGGGCTTTTATCAGCATTATTCTGGTCATGATTATTTATCGTGTCTGGCAACCGAGCGTATTGTGGGAGATAGTGCGCAGTGCCACCCGTGAATCCGTGATGCTGCTGATGATTATCGGTATGGCTGGCCTGTTCAGCTATATGATGTCCAGCCTCTATATCACGCAAGGAATTGCCGAATGGATAGCGGCAATGGATGTCAATAAATGGCAACTTTTAATATACATCAATATCTTCCTTTTGGTGGCAGGCTTATTCCTGCCGCCAGTAGCCGTCATCCTGATGACCTCTCCCACACTCGTTCCGATCATTACACAGGCGGGTTTTGACCCAATCTGGTTCGGAGTAATGCTGACGCTGAATATGGAAATAGGTCTGATCACCCCGCCAGTAGGACTCAACCTCTATGTGATTAATAGCATCGTCAAGGATGTCGAACTGAAAACGGTATTGTGGGGGGCCTTGCCGTTTATGCTTTGTCTGGTTTTCGGTATTTTTCTACTAACCATGTTTCCGGCCATCGCCACCTGGTTACCCGATTATCTGATGGGACCTGTAAACTGAGTGTGCTCTATCGCTGATTGTCAATTTACTCAGGGGGAGAGTTAATGGACCTGACCATGCTACTGCTTTCCGGCGCTATCGCCGGGACCCTGGCGGGTCTACTGGGCATAGGTGGTGGTATAGTAATTGTTCCTATCGTCGTTTTATTTTTCGAAAGCCAGGGGCTGGATAATGCTCTGGCGATAAAGATGGCATTGGGCACCTCTCTGGCAACAATCATTTTTACAGCCATGTCCAGCATCTACACCCATCACCGCAAGCAGGCTGTGCAGTGGGGAATAGTAAAAATCATGACGCCGGGTATTCTAACAGGCTCTCTCACAGGCGCCTGGCTAGCGGATATAATTCCGGGAACTACATTGTACATCGCCTTCATCGTATTTCTATTTCTGGTGTCACTGCAAATGGCAGTTAGCAGGGTTTCTGCACATCGCAGTCTGCCAGGCCGTTTCGTCATGAACGGCATCTCTTTTAGCTTTGGTACAGTATCGGCATTGATGGGAGTTGGTGGCGGTTCTTTGAATGTCCCTTTTCTCAGCTACTGCGGAATACCTATTAAAAAGGCAATTGCTACGGCGGCCGCAATCGGCCTGCCTATCGCAATCAGTGCGACATTGGGCTACATCATTGGTGGCCTGAATGAAGAAGGTTTGCCTTCTGGCAGCATTGGTTATGTGAATCTGCCCGTCTTTGGTGGTGTGGTGGTGGCCAGCCTGGTCTTTGCTCCAATCGGCGCAACACTCGCGCACAAACTTCCGGATCTGGTTTTACGGCGCTTATTTGCTGTTTTTATTTTTGTTCTGGCTACTAAAATGAGCCTGAAGTTTCTGTGAACATCTGAAAAAATGAGTAACAAAAATCTCTATACATTATTTCTTAAGCATTCTCCGAAAGATGGCAATGCCGTATTTCTTGATGTTGTTGATGGTCGAAATCTGACCTATACGGAATTACACACCCAAACTGGTCAAATGTTAAATCTTCTAACGCAGAAGGGTGTTCTCAAGGGTGATCGCGTTGTGGTTCAGGTTGATAAATCCATAGAGGCGGTCGTATTGTATCTGGCCTGTCTGCGTGCCGGTGCTGTCTACATTCCACTCAACACTGCCTATACTTCTGCTGAGGTTGCTTACTTCCTCGGCGATGCATCACCGCAACTATTCGTTTGTGCGCCGACCCGAAAAGGTGAGTTAAAAAAGATAGCTGATAAGCAGAACGTGCCTGAAACACTGACTCTCGGCATGGTCGCTGAGGGTGATCTGATGCAGGCCCTGACATCCTTGCCTGTGAGTGATGAGATTGTTGATGTTGATGAAGATGACCTGGCGGCAATACTTTATACCTCCGGCACCACAGGGCGGTCCAAAGGCGCTATGCTGAGTCATCACAATCTGGCCGCCAATGCGCAGGTGCTGTTTGATTTCTGGCACTGGCAGGATGATGACGTGTTACTGCATGCTTTACCCATTTTTCACGTACACGGGCTATTTGTGGCATTGCACTGCGCCTTACTGGGTGGCTCAAGAGTCATCTTTATGCCACGCTTTAATGTTGACACCGTATTAGAAAAATTACCTGATTCCACAGTGATGATGGGAGTGCCGACCTTTTACACACGCCTGCTTGAGCGGGATGATTTTACACGTGAAATATGCAGCGGAATGCGCCTGTTCATCTCCGGTTCCGCACCACTACTAACCGAGACCCACCGTGAATTTGAACAACGCAGTGGCCAGAAAATTCTTGAACGCTATGGCATGACCGAGACAGGCATGATCACCTCCAATCCATATGAAGGTGATCGAATCGCAGGAACGGTTGGCTTTCCTTTACCCGGTATCAGTGTGCGGGTCGCAGATAAAATGGGCAATGCATTATCTCATGGTGTAGCCGGCATACTGGAAACTACCGGTCCGAATGTATTTTTAGGCTACTGGCAGATGCCGGATAAAACAGCTGAAGAATTCCGGCCTGATGGCTGGTTTATTACCGGCGATATTGCTGAGATCGATAAAGAAGGTAGAGTAACCATTGTGGGTCGTGCCAAAGATCTGATCATTTCTGGTGGCTTTAATGTTTACCCGAAAGAAGTCGAGGCAGAAATTGATGATCTACCGGGGGTCAGTGAGTCTGCCGTTATTGCAGTCCCACATCCAGACTTTGGCGAGGCAGTGGTCGCTGTTATTGTGCCGGATGACAGTAGCGGCATTACAGAGCAGAACATAATAGATGCACTGCGCGACCGGCTGGCACGATTCAAACAACCTAAGAAAATCATGTTCCTCAATGAACTGCCACGCAATAGCATGGAAAAGGTACAAAAAAATATCCTGCGTGATACTTACAGGGGACTTTTTATATGAAAAACACTGCAATCACCCTGCAAGAAAAGATCTACCAGGCTATTCCATTAAGTAAAGCAATGGGTTATCACATTGTGGAACTCAGTAGTTCAAATATTATCGCCGAAGGGCCATTGGAACCAAATATTAACATCCATGGCACCGGCTTTGCAGGTAGCATCTATTCTCTGGCCACACTCAGTGCATGGACTCTGGTTTATCATGTTCTCACTGAACAGGAACTTGATGCTGAACTTGTCATTGCCAGGGCTGATATAAAATACCGCGCACCAGTAATAGGGACCATTCGTTGCGAATGTCAGCTCAGCAAATATCAGTTGCAGGCGTTTGTCGATGAGTTAGTCAAAAAAGATCGCGCTCGCATAGAGGCTGAAGTAACTATTGGAAAATTGCCTGAAGCACATTTGCATGCAACGCTGTTTGCCAGTCAGAAGGAAAGTAAATGACATCTGAACAGACAAGATATCTGGTAAATGGTGAGAAAACAGACAGCATTTCTGTTACTGACCGCGGCCTGCAGTTCGGCGATGGTGTTTTTGAAACCATAAGGATTCATCAGGGCAAACCGGTCTGGTGGCAACAGCACATCAATCGCCTGCTGGATGGCTGTCATCGTCTACGCTTTGCTGATCTGCCAGATGTTGATACCTTGCAACAGGAAGTCACCGCCCTGGCATCTGACTGCGTAGCTGGGGTACTTAAAATCATCATCACACGTGGTTACTCAAACAGTGGTTATGTTGCACCTGTAAATACACCAGCAAACAGAATATTGAGCTTGACACCAGGCATAAGACATCAGTCCAGAGCGGGGCAGGGAATAGTTATGGGTGTCTGCAGCCAGCGCCTTGCTGGTCATGATTCACTGTCAGGTATTAAACACCTCAATCGGCTTGAACAGGTGCTTGCCCGTATACAATGCCAGGCAGAAGGCTGGGATGAGGGCATAATGCTGGATGACCAGGGAACTGTCATAGAAGGCAGCATGAGTAATCTATTTGTCTGGCGGGAAGATCATTTATTCACACCGTCCCTGCAGAAAACAGGCATAAAAGGTCTTTGTCGTAAGATAATTATCTCTCTGGCAGAAGAGAATGGAATAACATTGGAAAAAACGAAACTTCGATTAGAAGACCTGACAAATAGTAGCGGAATCTTTGTCACAAACAGTCTTATCGGTATCTGGCCAGTAATTAACTTTAATCAGCAACAACTTACTGTCTGTGCAAATACCCGTTTATTACAGGAGAGTCTTGAGGGTTCGATATGCTCGGCAGACTGATCGTATTATTTTTCATCCTGTCTGTGATTTTAGGATTGATTACTCAGAACTGGCTGCAGAATGCTGAAACCAGAGTGGTGACGATTCAACCGCGTAATATCACCGTAGCAAACGGGGTCACAATGCGTGGCTTCGCAGAACAGCTGGTGCAGGAAGGACTGCTGGAGGAGAAGTGGTCTTTTCTATTCTGGGCACGCTACAGAAATTTGTCTTCATCCCTGAAAGCCGGTGAATATAAGGTTCCTGCTGATGCTACGATGAATGATTTACTTCATCTGGTAACCTCTGGTCAGGTCATCGATTACCCAGTCACATTTATCGAAGGCTGGAATTTCAAACAATTGCGTAAAGCTTTGGCAAAACAAAAAAATCTCAGGCAAACAATAGGAAAAATGGACGATAAGGCAATAATGAAAGCCATCGATGCAGAAGGCCAGTCCCCGGAAGGGCGCTTCTACCCGGACACCTATCACTATACCTCAACCATGACTGACCTGGATATTCTGCACCAGGCCTATGGAAAAATGAAACGCCTGCTCAACTACGAGTGGGAAAAACGTGCACCAGACCTGCCGCTGAAAAACAAAAGTGAAGCGTTAACATTGGCGTCGATTATTGAAAAAGAAACGGGAGTGGAAATCGAGCGCCCGTTAATTGCCAGTGTATTCATAAATCGACTGAGAAAAGGTATGCTATTGCAGACTGATCCAACAGTTATATACGGTATGGGAGACAGTTATAATGGCAATATACGAAGAAAAGATCTACGCAAGGATACGCCCTACAATACCTATACTCGAGCTGGCCTGCCGCCAACCCCGATAGCGATGCCGGGCGGAAAGGCAATAAAGGCAGCCTTACATCCTGCGCTGACAGATGCACTGTATTTTGTTGCAAAGGGGGATGGCACGCATTATTTTTCATCATCATTGCGTGAACATAATAATGCGGTAAATAAGTACCAGATTAATAAAAGAAAAAATTATTCATCATCTAAGAATGTAGCTATAAAGAAATGAATATTCAATCTGGCCTATGCGTGCAATGTAGGTGCGAATTCATTCGCACAGCTTTAGTCCGAATGAATTCGAACCTACAGAAACCATACTGCAAACTGTTTGAAATGAAAACAACATGAGATCGAAATGACAGGAAAATTCATCACTTTAGAAGGCGGCGAAGGGGCGGGTAAAACAACCTGCCTGAAACATGTCGAGAAACGTATCAAAGAAGCCGGCATTGACCTTTGCGTAACACGCGAACCGGGAGGTACACGAACCGGTGAGAAAATCCGCGAAATTCTGCTTGATAGGGGTAATTTCGACATCCTTGATGAAACGGAGCTGTTATTAATGTTTGCTGCGCGTGCGCAACACCTGAATGAATTGATTAGGCCCACTTTGGCTGCAGATACCTGGGTACTCTGCGACCGCTTCACAGACGCGACCTATGCCTATCAGGGTGGTGGTAGAGAGATTGCACATGAAAGGATTGCTGAACTGGAACAATGGGTACTGCAGGGCTTAAAGCCGGATTTGACATTTTTGCTTGATCTCCCTGTTGAGGTAGGACTAGAACGGGCAGGCCAACGCAGTTCCCCCGACCGCTTCGAATCGGAAAACATTGCATTCATGGAACGAATAAGATCTTCATATCTAGATATTGCCAGGCAGGAACCGGAAAGGGTAAAGATTATCGATTCTTCACAAGCCCTTGAGAATGTACTGCTGCAGATTGATGAAGTACTGGACGATGTGTTGATTGTGATGTACCTGCAGGCAAATGAAAGTGACTAGCCACGAATTATTGCCCTGGACAGAGGCGGCCTTTGATACTTTTTTCAGCTCTCAGGAACGAAGGGCCCATGCCTATATGCTGGCAGGTCATTCAGGCCTGGGCAAGACCATATTCGCACAGCAGTTAGCAAAATCTTTACTCTGTCAGGAGGAGGAAAAACATGCCTGTGGCCAATGCCAGTCTTGCAGATTATTCGAAAGCGGCAGTCATCCGGACCTGCATGTACTGCAGTGTGAAAAAAGGATGGTGGAGATAGAGGATCTATTTGCCATCTACGCTCCACGTTATCTTGAAGATGAAAATAAGAGGAAAAAACGCAAGAAACCTTCGGCTATTATTGCCATAGATCAGGTCAGGAGAGTCATTCCGGATATAAATACACGCCCACATCTTTCTGCCTGCCGTCTAATCCTTATCAATACTGCAGAAGACTTGAACATCAATGCGGCTAACAGCCTGCTCAAGTCACTGGAAGAACCCCCATCGGACAGTTATTTTATTCTCATCAGCCATGACCCGTGTCGTTTACTACCTACCTTGCGTAGTCGCTGCAACTGGATTGATTTCCGGCCACCTGATAAGCAGCAGGCAATGCATTGGCTAAGTACACAATTAGCTGATCAGGTAGATATCAGTCAATTACTTGATCGGGCATCAGGAATCCCGTTACGTGCACTGAAAATAGCAAATGGTACACGACATTCTGATGAAAGGCAGGTAACACAACAGATGCTACAACTGGCACATAGACAGATAGATCCTACGTCTGCCGCAGCTGTAATGATAAAAACCGGCGAGTTAAAAAGCATCCTTGAGACCATTCAGCTATGGCTAAGCAGACTTATTCGACTGAAAATCAGCTCTCAAAATACTACATTGCCAAAAAAAGAAGGTGATAAACCCTTGATCGATCTTGGAAACAGGTTAAACTTCAGACAGTTGTATGCTTTTCTTGATAAAGTTTCTAAAAGCAAGCAACTGGCAGGTGGTCCCCTGGATCCGCTACTTGCACTGGAGGACGATTTGATTAGCTGGCAGGCAATGTTCAGCAAATGATCATATAAGAAAATACGAGGGAGTATATATGTCAAACAATGACAATAACGTAAAACGTCCTGGGGTTCTGTCCCTCAGCATCAAAGATAAAAACGCCCTGTATGCTGCCTACATGCCTTTCGTAAAAAATGGCGGTTTGTTTATACCCACTACACGTAAATATAAACTCGGTGAAGAAGTTTTCATGCTGCTTAATCTACTGACCGGCAATGAGAAAATTCCCGTTGCCGGTAGAGTAGTCTGGATCACGCCACAGGGTGCACAGGGTCAGAAACATGCAGGCGTAGGTATACAGTTCAACCAGAAAGACTCGGGGCCTGCCAGGAACAAGATCGAAACTCTATTGGGTGGTGCACTTAAATCAACTCGTTCGACACATACAATCTGACAGCTCTTTCTTTTCCATCATTTATATAAAGGGCACCTCTATATATTCATGAATAATCATCTTGAATCCAAAATCAGCCATCTCTGCGTTAAGAATCTTCGCAATAGCTCGCTATTACGTGCGTTTCTTGCCTTGATCTGGCAGATTTTGAATCCAATCTGTATTATCCAGAATAAATAGAGGTGCCCTAAAGTCATGGCTTAGCTGTGCTCGTAGATTCTCATTGCCATATCAACTTTGACCCGCTGTCTGAGGATACCGATGGTGTGATCCAGCGTGCATATGACATGGGCGTCGATCATATGCTTTGTGTTTCTGTAAACATGGAAGATTTTCCTCAGGTGTTAACGCTGGCAAAAGAACATGACTTTATTTTTGCCTCAGTGGGTGTCCATCCGAACCATGATGAGGGTAAAGAACCAACTGCTGAAGAACTGATCGTACATGCACAGGACCCCTATGTCGTCGCAATCGGTGAAACCGGCCTCGATTATTTTCGCTGCAGCGGTGATATGACCTGGCAAAAAGAGCGCTTCGTTCGCCATATCCACGCAGGTATCGAATCAGATAAACCGCTTATTATTCACTCGCGGGAGGCAGCTGCCGATACCATGGACATACTGGTAGCCGAAGAGGCACGTGATTGTGGTGGGGTTATGCATTGCTTTGGAGAAGGCTGGGCAACAGCAAAAAAAGCGCTGGATATTGGTTTTTATATCTCCTTTTCAGGTATTCTCACATTCAAAAACGCCGAGGACATGCGGAAAGTGGCCAAAAAGGTTCCTCTCGACAGGGTACTGGTAGAAACAGATTCACCGTACCTGGCCCCCGTTCCTATGCGCGGCAAAATCAACGAGCCTGCGTTTACCAGCTATGTGGCAGATGTACTCGCCGAGGTGAAGGGCGTAAGTAAAGAAGAAATAAGCATGATAACCACAGATAACTTTTTCAATCTGTTTCAGACCGCCCAAAGAAGGGAGGTTCCTTAAGGATTAAAGAAGGCTCTCGGTAGTTAGTCTTTGGATTTTCCTCTTTTACCTTTGACCTTTCCTCTTTTTTTTACAGCCTCTACAGATGCCGATTTCTGCAGTTCATTTACCAGATACAAAGGACGTTGCTTGCTTTCCGAAAATATACGGCCCAGATATTCTCCTATGATGCCTAGTGCAAGTAACTGAACACCGCCAAGGAACAGGATTACGACCATCATGGTCGGATAGCCTGCAACGGGGTCACTGTAAATAAGAGTTTTGACGATAATCCAGAGACCGTAAAGGAATGCACCTGTAGCGGTGAGTAACCCTAAATAAGTAGATAGTTTCAATGGTGCTACAGTAAACGAAGTTATTCCTTCTATGGCTAAATTCCACAATGAAAGATAACTCCATTTTGATTCACCTGCATAGCGGGGATCACGATGATATAAAACTGCAGTTTGTGAATAGCCGATCCAGGCAAACAGGCCTTTCATGTATCGGTTTCTTTCACGCAAGCTATTAAGGGCATTAACCGCTCTACGGCTCATCAACCGGAAGTCGCCGGTATCTTCTGGAATAGGTACGTGGCTAACACGTTTTATTACACGATAAAAAGCCTTAGATGTGAGTTTTCTTAGCGCCGATTCACCTTTTCGTGAGATACGTTTAGCATAGACCACATCATAGCCAGCTTGCCATTTCTGGACTAATTCAGGAATGAGTTCTGGTGGGTCCTGCAGATCAGCATCAATAATTACTACGGCATCACCTTTGCAGTAATCAAGGCCGGCAGTCATGGCAATTTCTTTACCAAAATTCCTGCTTAGATCAACAATAGAAATTCTTGGATCATGCTCTTTTAGCTGGTTTAGAATATCGAGCGTAGAATCAGTGCTGCCATCATTGACGAAAAATATTTCAGAATCAAAAGACAGGGTATCCAGCACTGATGTGGTTCTCTGAAGAAAAGATTTAATAACTTCTTCTTCGTTAAAGACTGGTACTATTACAGACAGTAGCACTAGTGCTCCTTAAACCTGATAATGACGGGTTCAGTTAGCTTGTCAAGGCGCATGGCAAGGCGCGCCTCGCAGGCAATGGTTATTCCCTTGTCAAGAGGCGCAACGTAGTCCATGGGCGTTGACAAGCTAACCCAAAGGGCGTCCCTGTGGCGTCTCGCTGCTTCGTTCCAGCGCTTGCCAAGGGATATAACCATTACCTTCGCACTGCGCCTTGCTGCGAAACACCACAGGGACGCTGAACCCGTCATTATCAGGTTTAAGGAACACTAGTACCTCCAGATACTATTATAATTATTTAATTATGGATGCCTTACGTAGTTTTCTTCCCTGGAATAACACGCTTTATACTCTGCAGAATGCGCTGTACCTGGTATTGTTTGTGCTATTTATTGCAGCGATCATACCATTTTTTCTTCTTATATTTTACGCACACCCCAGTGCCGATGATTTTTCTTATGCAGCCGCATATAGAACAGGCGGTCTCTGGGATCACGTAGTTGGCGAATACCTGACCTGGAAAGGGCGCTACTTTGCCATTTTTGTTACCGTTTTATTCCATCAAAGTGGGGACATGATCGTAAATTATAAATACCCTTTGTTACTTTTCCTTACATCGTTATTTTTTGCTCTCTATTACCTTGTCAGAACCGTATTCGAGGAAAAAGCTTCATTCTGGCAGACACTATTCTGTACCCTTGCATTTGGTGCATTTTACATCATCACCTTACCCAGGGTGTCTGCGGCTCTGTACTGGGCTGATGGTGCATTTCAGTACCAGGTAGGCAGTATCTTTTTTCTCCTTTCGGTTGCATCATTACTCAGGCTTTATCGGGAAGTGAATAATCCATTTTTACCTACATTAACCTCTGTACTTTTTATTTTTGCAGCAATTGGTTCAACCGAAATTTTCATGATTTCACTATCAACCCTGGTTGGTCTGATATTCCTGCATAAATTTTTCATCCTGAAGCAAAATCGTTTGCACTGGTCAGTTGTGCTGGCTGTGACCGTAAGCTCTTCAGCACTGCTGATCCTTGCCCCGGGAAATGCAATTCGGATGCGATTAGCATCTGAAAATAGTCAACAATTCTGGTTTTCTGTGAGCCGTTCAATCTATCACGGAGGGGAAGCCCTGATTAACTGGATTAGCCATCCCACATTGTGGTTTTTATCCATTGTTTTTATTCCTGTAGCTCTCTACCTTTTCTATATCAAAGGCATTAGAAAGGATGCAAGCTGGACTCGGTTATTCCTGATCCTGGCATTGCTCATAGGACAGATATGGATAAGTTTCTTCGCAACCTGGTGGGCTGCGGCAAATCCTGCTCCATGGAGAACGCTAAATGTCATTTATCTGGTGTTCCTCGTTGGCTGGTTCTTCCTTTTACTCGAATTTATTGCAGTCATGTCAAAAAATCGGAAGCTAGTTTATATAGACAGGTTATTTTCAATTCCAACTAGAGTGATGATGCTGACGTCAATAATTCTTCTCAGTGTATTACTTATCAGTAAAAGTCACGTGAGTGATGCATATATCGATCTATTTGGTGGTGGTGCAGCCGCATATGATAATTTTATGAAAGAACGATACGCGTCTATTGAACAACAAAAAATGAATGCCGGGCAAGAATCGGCAGCGGTAATTGTTGAAGCAATCAAAAATCCTCCACGCATTTTGGTATATACAGATATATCCAGAGATAAAAGCGACTGGCGCAATAGCGGTTATGCAAAATATTTTGGTTTGAGTTCTATCGTTACAAAGTAGTGCGCTGAATAATAGACTAGTGATAAGTAAATGATTAATGAACAAAAGCAGGGATCACCAGAACCTGATGTATATGACTTGTTCCTCAGTGCCGTCACTGAAATGGAAGCTGGACATCAGCTCTGGCGAAAAAATCAATATGAGGAATTCATAAAAGCACTTCAGACATCAGCCATTTATTTAGCCAGGGCACTTCTTTCAGCCAGGGGAGTTTCAGTAGATGGATCGATAGGGAATCTACTCAGTGAGATAAATGCTGCAGATGATTCGAACCATCCGGTTTGTAAAGGTATTCTTGACGTGCTCTCATTTAATGCTGGAACTGAAGTAAAAAAAGAGCATATCAGGGAAATATACAAGGATTACCAGAGCACCCTAACAAACGCGCGTAAAATACTCGTGCGTGACCTAAACTATAACGAAAAGATCTGGCAAAAACTTACTGAAATATTTTATACCAGGGCTGGCCTCAAACAACTTTCTGTTGTGATATTGCCCCTTATCATTTTGATAATTTTACCCGTTGCCATCTATCGATATATCGAGCCAATGGCTATATATGATCTAGATGGTCAGATATTCTGGAAGAGCAAACCGGAAGTACCCTTTAGCGCTCAAAATTCCAGACATTTCAAGGTGATTGCTGATAATCAATCACGAGAATACACGGTTGATTTAACGAATCCTGAAGATATCTTCATGCTTCGACTGGATCCGGTCAATAAGCAATATTTGACTGAAATCAAAATTCAGTCGATTCGTCTGTTGGGACAGGGTGATGTTTTACTGCGACAACTAGTATTCGACAATAGTATGTACTGGTCATGTGACAATTGTATTGGCCTTGAGAAGAACTCAAACGGCTACCGGATGCGTCCAGTAAATAATGATCCTTTTTTGACCAGCTCAGCGATCAATGAGGAAGGGGTCAAAAAGATAACTATCAAAATGCGTGTAGTTTCGAAGAAAACATTCTGGGAGTGGATTTTAGGAATCGAGAAGAATTTAGAGTATTAAGGAACCAGGGCCAACCATGCTCAACTCTCTTGCTGTGGCAAACTGTCGTATTTGCGGGAGCAAACAATTGCCCGATCGTACTGTGTATCTTCTGGGAATGACTGTGCAATTACCCATATCTGTCGTATTTCTTCGCTAAGTTTAGGTAGAATCGCCATTGCATTTCGGGTGCGGGTTTCGTCGAAAAAAGCAAAAGGTTCATCCAGAAAGATGAACTGGTCGCTGCCACCTGTGGTATTCACCAGTTCCTGTGACAGGGCAAGCCTGACGGCAAGCATTATCTGACGTTGTGTACCGCTGGAAATTTCTTCCAGATCCATATAATCACGTTTAAGGCTGGAGAACGCACGCACGCTGAGGTCGTCACCTATATGCAAATGTTCATAGCGTTCCTCAGTAAATAAGGGCAGGGTGCGGCTGGCCATTTCACGTAAATCCTTGTTAAATCGTTGTGAGAAATGTCGGGTAGCGGCGATGATGAGTTCTTCTGCGATTTCGCGCAGCTGGATACGGTGCTTTACTTCATCCAGTTTCTCCTTCAGATTGCTGGTGACCCCCATTAGTGCATCGGCCTTTGCAAGTCTGTCCTGCTCATTACTGAGCGATGATTCCAGCGCTTCCTGAGTGTCTTGTTGTGCCGACAATCTATTTTGTAATTGCTCCCGTATATTCCTGACTAACACATCGGTTCTATCCTTACTAAGTTTGCACTTACGAATGGCAGACAGATCAACCGTACTTATAGACTGAATACTACTCTCTGTACTACTTTCAATTGTTGTCTCAGCTTGCACCGAATCAGTCAATTTCTCAGAGTTCTCATCTACAGTTTCAGTATTAATTATTTCTTCGTTTTCTGGAGAATCATCAGCTTTGGGTTCAACAAAAGAATCCGAATTCTGATCAACAGGAAGATCAAGTGCATCGCTGGCCGCCTGTACCTGCTCTGCCAACAGTACGCAGTTCTTTTTCAATATGGAAATCTTTCTCTTCATCACTGATCTGATCAACCAGAATAGCAGTATAAATAAGGCTGAAACATAAAATGCCAGTTGCAGTTGAGAGATGTACTGATTTCTCCATAGAGGGACATATTGCTCAATCAAAACAGTAAGCTGGCTGGTGTATGTTGAGTCAGGTATTCTATTGAACAAATACCAGGCCGCACCTGTAGCTACGGTGGCAGCCAGGGATAAAAAAGAAAACAATTCTGCGAAACGTTTTATTAATTGTGCTGATTTATAGCGGGGCAGGGCATTGCGATAGTTCTGTGAGGCTTTGTTCAGGGCTTCATTATTCTTTTGCAGAGAGCTTCCACGCTGTCTGATTGTATCGAGGTCTATTTCCAGTCCATTCAGTTTTCCCGGTTTAATCTTCAGTGCCTCAATATCTGCCTCAACCGCATTAATCTGTTCATCGATATCTGGTTGTTTGCGCTGCTCATTCTTCAAGCCAGCAGACAATTCATCCGCCACCTTTTCCAGTGCCGAGATACCGGCCATGGTCTTAATCGCAAGGCTATGCGGGTGGGGAGTGGTGATTTCACGTTGCGCCAGGTAAAAGGATTCAACAAATTCTTCAAACTGATAACCAAGTAAGCCATCCAGTGCCTCACTGACGGCATTGATGCCTTTTGCGAAAGGGTGCTCTTCCTCACCAGCAGGATAAAGACGTGCACCGTGATTACCCTCGTTATCGAGGAAGCGGGCAATCTCGTAATCTTTGTCACCTATGGCAAAGCCCAGGTGGACACTGCAGCGCGACTCACCCCAGCGGATAACGCGCGTGATTTCCTCTTCGCCGATAGAAAAGGTGCGTCCGAACAGGGCAAAACAAACCGTTTCACCGATGGTGCTTTTACCGGATTCATTCTCGCCGCTAATGGCAATAACACCCTGACGAGGGATGTCAGTAAGCTCAAGGTGGGTGTATTTGAGAAGATTGTCTGCTTTGATATGGGTAATGATCATGCTTAACCCTCTTCCGTCGAAGCAATCAGTTTCCGTAGCACAAGTTCCATTGCTTCCTGATAGGAAATTTCATCAAAAGGGCTATCAGAGTTTCTTCTACGTTCAAATTCTGCCTCGCAGAAGTCAGCAAAGTCGCGTGCGGGCCCCTGTAGGTCTGACTGACTTAAGGGTTTTTCTATATCTGTCATTGTTCTTATTCCTTTCGTTAAATTATCGGCAGATGCTTATTAGCTTTCTGTAGAAGCGTCGCTCGGTGCGATTTTTTTTAGATAAAAGACGAAGGATTAAAGATAAAGGATGAAGGTTATAAGGGCAAGACGTACAATTGTTTCTCTTTTTCATCCTTGATTTTTTACCTTTAGTCCTTAATCCTTCGTCCTGCGTCGAAAAAACGCACCGAGCGACGCTCCTGCAAGATACACCGAGATGCCGACCGTATAAACTGATCATATGCATTTCAGATCAATTACTGAAATCATTTGCTATTATAAGTGCATTTATAATTTCTTCATCTGTATTATAAACATGTGGTGAAAACCTCACGCCACCACCTCTTTCTGCACACATGATGTTTTGCTCACGCAGGTATTTGAACAATTGTGGAGCAGGGCAGTTATGGTGCCTGAATGTGACTATTCCTGACTTCATTGATGCTTTATCCGTATATATAGCATCAAGATTGCTACTTTTAACGATAAATTCATGCATAAGCTCTGTATGGCCCAGTATTCGCCGTTCGATCCTTTCTATACCAATATCATTGATCAATGATAATGACGCGGCAAAACCACGAATACCAAGTATGTTCGGGGTGCCACACTCAAAACGTCGTGAACTTGCTGCTGGCCGCCAGGTTTTGATATCAAAATCCCCATAATTTTCAGTCATATGCCAGCCATATTGAAAGAGATTTATCATGCCTTGCCATTTTTTTCGGCAATAGAACAGGGCGATGCCTTCAGGTCCTAAAAGCCATTTATGGCTGTCAGCCATCAAAAAATCGATATTTGCGGCCTCTACATCTACAGGCAGGGCCCCCAGTATCTGAATCGCATCAACACAAAAAGCTATATCACGCTCCAGACAGGCTTTTCCGAGTGTTTCCAGATCCAGACGCAGACCACTGGCGTATTGGACGGCGCTGATAGCCAGCATCCTGGTGGTGTCTTCCATGGCGTCAATAAGAGCCTGTTCAGGGCTTTTCCCAGCCTGTCTGAGGGGAATTTCCTTAAACTGGACACCCTGATCGGCCAATGCCTGCCACGGTATGCGGTTGGATGGGAATTCTTCATTACTGCTTAATACGGTGTCACCAGACACCCAGGGGAAACCCATAGCGACAACAGAAATACCTTCAGAGGTGTTTTTCAGCAGGGCAATCTCATCTGTCGATGAAGCATTAATAAAAATAGCAAGATCGGCGTGAAGTTGATCGG
The DNA here is from genome assembly GCA_002897635.1 of bacterium BMS3Abin11. Taxonomy (NCBI): domain Bacteria; species bacterium BMS3Abin11. Next base: position 40,771 of record BDTD01000009.1, read on the forward strand.
CATGTTCTGACCATTCCAGGTAGTTCTTCGTGCCAAGATGTACGTATTCATCAACGAAAGATTTAACGGTGTCACCACAACGCCGCGGAAGCGGGGAAACTGCTGCATGATTCAGATAGATGAGGTTATTGCGCACCGGGAATTCATATGTGAGTAGACTATCCAGTTCTACTTCTGTTAATGACATTGTGGACATCTCCATTTCTTGCAGGGCTCTTGTGTTGAGGCTTATGTATTTGTTTGGCAGAGTATAATACTGAACTTACGGTTTGAAGAAATGGCAATTTTAATGAGTGCGTATAATGTATATTATGTTAAATAATGAAAGGAAGTCGATCATAACTCGCTGTCAGCTTGCCTGCTTCCCACCCTGTGGAGTTGTGCTTATTTGTTCAGATCGCCCTTTCAGAGGGGGTCAGTCCGTTTGATTCCGGTAAGGTTTTGGTGTTATCAGGGTGGAAAGCGTTGGCAGCGATAGCTCAATAGGCGTAGGATTCAGAGGACAAGGACGTTAATTCGTCCTGTTAAGCATAAATTTTTAATGGAGGATTGAGATATGTTAAAAGCAGTTTTTGTTGGCCGTATGGCGACCCTATCTGTGTTTTTTGGAGCGCTCATTTTTATGAGTGCTCCCGTATTGGCCGGCAAAGATGTCGGCAAAGGCGACGACCACCGGACGTTTCATTCCAATGGCAAGATCGACTATGGCAAAGTTGGCGATTCCTATAGTGCAGATTTGGTCATGTACCTGGCGGGCAACCAGTTTATGGTTATGCAGGATCTGATCGGCGCTTTCCAGAAGCGTAACCCGGACATCAAGTCGATTTTTGTGGAAACCATACCACCGGGGCAGATTCTCAAAGGGCAGATTCTCAAACAAGGCGAAATCGCAGGGCAGAAAATCGCCATGAACCCTGATCTGTTCGCTAGCGTCAACGTCAACCACCTCAAAAAGTTACACACCAAGGAAATGATGAACGATTTTATGATTTACACTCATAACAAGCTGGCGCTGGAAGTATTGAAAGGTAACCCCAAACATATCAAAGGCCCGAAAGATTTAGCCCGTGACGATATTGTAGTGACCCTGCCGAACCCGCTGACTGAGGGTATATTTAAGTTTTATGGTTCTCAAATGCTGAAGGATCTTGGCATCTACGAAAAAGTGACCGGTGACAAAAAGTGTAAAAGCTGCTGGGCCATTAAAGGTAAGACCTGGTTTACGTCGCGCCACCACCGGGAAACACCGATCCGTTTACTGGAAGGCAAGACGGATGTCGGTGTGGTATGGGTGACGGAGATCATTTATCAGCAGGAGATTGGCCGCAAGATCGAAGGCGTGGATATTCCTGCACCTTATAATATGGAGCACAAAGTTGGCTATGCTATCGGTGCCTTAAAAAGTGGCCACAATCCCTATAATGCCATGCGTTACCTGGCTTTTCTGGGGACCGATGAGGCGCAGAATATTTATGCCAAACACGGTTTCATCAAAGCCACCCAGGAAGAGCTACGGTTAAAGCCACTGCCGTTGGTCGCCAAAAAATAATAGGCTATTTGTGGTATTCGAAAGCGGCCCTCGCGGGCCGCTTTCATCGGATTCACCACAGGATTTCGCTGGCACAAGATACCAGCGAGTTCACAATCGCCAATTTACCACCATTCAGCGCTTCGATTATCAGGGCTGTCGTCAATTATCTACTGGCAGAGAACTGACCATTGTCTGGGCAGCACTGTTCATGAAGCATAATGCCGTCACGGCTTTCGTACCAACCACGGCTACGATTGACCACCTTAACTGCAATCAGCATTACCGGCACTTCAATGAGTACACCGACAACAGTGGCAAGTGCAGCACCCGAGCCAAAACCGAATAATGCAATAGCTGTAGCCACAGCCAGTTCAAAGAAATTACTTGCGCCGATGAGAGCGGATGGCCCGGCAACACAGTGCGGCGAGCGTACTGCCCGGTTCAGCAGATAGGCCAGACCAGAGTTAAAAAATACCTGGATAAGTATGGGTACAGCCAGCAATAGAATGATTAAAGGCTGTTTGATTATCTGTTCTCCCTGAAAACCAAACAGCAAGATAAGGGTTGTAAGTAAGGCAATCAGTGAGACCGGATGCAGTCTATCTAGTAGTCGCTGTAACCGTATTTCTCCATTTTCCTGTTTCAGTAACCACCTGCGCCATAGACTTGCTAAGGTCAGTGGTATAACGATATAGACCAGTACAGATAGTAGCAGCGTATCCCATGGCACAACGATAGCAGATAAACCCAACAGCAACCCGACAACCGGGGCAAAGGCAAATAACATGATTACATCATTGAGTGCTACCTGGGACAGGGTGAAATGTTGCTCACCTTTCATTAGATGGCTCCAGACAAAAACCATGGCAGTACAAGGTGCGGCTGCCAGGATGATAAGTCCGGCAATGTAGCTGTCGATTTGATCAGCTGGCAACCAGTCACGAAACAGCCAACCGATAAACAACCAGGCCAGTGCGGCCATGGAAAAGGGCTTTACTGCCCAGTTAACAAATAAGGTAACAGTAACACCGCGCCAGTGCTGCCCTACCCCTTTTAATGCACGCAAATCGATCTTCAACAGCATAGGGGTGATCATCAGCCAGACCAGCACAGCGACAGGAAGATTGACTTTAGCAATCTCAAGGCTACCAATTTCATAGAAAGTATCACTAAAAAAATGTCCAAGCAGGATACCAATAACTATACACAGCAATACCCAGGCAGTGAGGTATCGCTCAAACAGCCCCATTTCAGCATCTTCTGCTTTATTTACCGTTGTTTCACATTGTACGTTCATGTCACACCTTCAAGTTCTACGGATACTTCCTGGCAATTAAATCTTTTACACGCTGGTGAACTTCATCACGCGTAGCTCGAAAAACATCAAGGTTTTCATCTACTGTACCGCTTGCCTTTGCCGGATCATCTAAAGGCCAGTGCTCCTTGCGGGTTCCTGCAGGCAAAACCGGGCAATGTTCATCCGCATGACCGCAGACGGTAATCACCAGATCGGCCTGATTAAGCATTTCATCAGTCAGGCGAGTCGATTTCTGATTCGAAATGTCAATACCTGCTTCTGCCATAACCTTGATGGTATGCAGGTTCTTGCCATGCTCCTCAATACCTGCAGAGGTGATATTCCAACCTGTGGGAGCATACTGTTTGCCCCAACCTTCAGCCATCTGTGAGCGACAGGAATTGCCGGTACAAAGAAATAGTATGTTCATATCAAATCCAGGTTTTAGCAGAAAGAAAGTTCGTTAACCACAGAGGTCACCGAGGCACGTAGTGGAAGTATTTAATAAGTTTATGCACAGCACGCAGCACTTGGGCGGTTTGGCATATCTGTCAGAGTGGTTCGGTCTTCATCATACGGTAACTCGCCAGCAACCCCCTTTGCTGTGACAGCCATTACCTGCATCATCCATTCGGGTAACTCGTCGTTCAAACGGTAGTAGACCCATAGCCCCTGTCGGCGGTCGCTAACTATTTGCCATTCACGGAGATGGGCGAGGTGACGAGAAATCATTGGCTGCGAAACCCCGAGAGCATAAATAAGCTCGCAGACACACAACTCCCCTTCCGCCTGCAACAGCAGTAGCGAACGTAAGCGCAGCGGATGAGAAAGTGCGTTAAAGAATTGTTCTGATTCAATGTTCATAGTACGTAATATATGCTATTCCATATATAACGTCAACCATATATTATAATATCCATATACGCTCAGTACACAATAAAAAAGAAATATTCATTGTGCAAATACAGGCCTGTTAAAATCAAGGCTCAGTAAAGATTCCAACCAGCCCATGCTCCATGTGCCAGGAATAATATTGCGGGGGGGGGGATCCGTTAAAAAATACAGCCAGGATAAACAGGCTGATTAACAGGGTGGTACGGCTAAACCAGACTGTAAGCAGATTCTGACAACAGGCGCGTTTCTCTTTTAACTGATGAGTTCGTACAGAAAAAAGGGTATGGGCAGCAAAGTTACATGGCTAGGAATAGACCAGCCAGCCCAGCAAAGCTGCTGTGATAAGTAGTATATCGGTCATGCACCCTACTCCTGGCTTTCATCATTTAATCTTTTTAACAATTCACTGTGCAGTCTTTTTTCCGAGGGTAAGCTTGTAAAAATCAAAACACCATCAATGGCAATCGATGGCGTAGATAATACCCCTAGCTGGATCGCATAATCTATCTCGTCAAGGATGTTTACTTCATGCCAGTCGATCCTGTTACCTCCGATTTCCTTAGCAATATCTTCCAGCACATACTTTGCTTTGCCGCACTTGCTGCAGCCGGGAGACGAAAACACCTCTACTTTTATACTCATAACCCTCTACTCTATGAGATTTCACAAATCAATATTTTGATGAAAGCCTACACCATGGAGATGGTTCCAGGCCAATCGGTATCTGAAACTTTTCCTGTTACTTAAGGTCTGTAATTAACAACGGTATAATACTACTGGAATTAATATTGGTGATGATATATGAATAAACCTCTCACGATTGGTCATATCGCCCAGAATGCCGGTGTAAATGTGGAAACCATACGCTACTACCAGCGTATTGGCATACTTATCGAACCTGCTAAACCAGTAGAAGGTTATCGAATCTATCCATCTGATACAGTTGATCGTATTCGTTTTATTAAGCGAGCGCAGCAACTGGGGTTTAGTCTGCAGGAGATAACGGAACTATTGGAACTTGGTGACGGACATTGTGATGATGTCCGACACCGCGCCGAAGAAAAACGAACCATCATTGATCAGCAAATCAAGGATCTCCAGAACCTGCAAGAAACGCTGGATACCCTAATCCAGGCCTGCCAGTGTGATGGCGACACTAGTCATTGCCCCATTGTTGAAACACTGGCAGGGAAATAGTCCGATTTGAATTCCTGTCTACCAGGTTACGTAAAACATAAACGTAAATCATAATACTTTTTTAGAACATCCTTGACTCTGTACCCACGTACAGGGTTTACAGTTGTATTTGCTTTTTGATGGCAGAGACACAATGACTGAACAAACACCTACCACAACACCGGACGTAGTTTCTGATACAACTTCAGAGACCATGCCCGACTCAGCACCGAAGACCGGCATGGCAACCATGGTCACTGCAGCCGCTGCCACCATCGGTGCATCTCTGTGTTGCATCGGCCCGCTGGTTCTTTTATCACTGGGTATCGGTGGCGCCTGGGTCAGCAGTCTGACAGCACTTACGCCCTATCGGCCCTATTTTATTGGCATAACTCTGTTATTTCTGTTCCTGGCATTTCGCAAACTATATCTGGTGCCGAGAAGTTGCAAGCCTGGAGCTGTCTGCGCCATCCCCGGCACACTGCGCAACCAACGCATTATTTTCTGGGTTGTCACCGTAATTCTGGTCGCGCTTCTTACCTTCCCCTATTACGGCACTATTTTCTTTGAATAGTGGATGATAGAAATTTATTTATGAGGAATTAAACATGCTTAAACGAATAACACTGCCCTTCTTCCTGGTACTGTCTCTACTGGCAAGTATCAACACTGTTTACGCTGCCGAACCCCAAACAGTGGTGCTGGACATACCCAACATGACCTGTAACTTTTGTCCAATCACCATTCGTAAAGCATTAAATAAAGTCGATGGTGTCATCGAAGCTAAAGCGAGTTTTGATACAAAAACTGCCACTGTTACCTTCGATCCAGCTAAAACCAATATAGAAGAATTAATCAAGGCGACTACCAATGCCGGTTATCCCGCGACAGTAAAGAAATAGTCACCCGGTATGCAGGCAATGAAAACCATCACACTAAAATACTGTAATCGAGGCCTTGACCATGACTCAATGGAGGTGCTCAGATGACTAAATTACCTGATGATAAAAGCCTGCACATTGTCATAATCGGTAGCGGCTCAGGGGCATTTGCCGCTGCTATTAAGGCTGTCGAGCGTGGTGCACGCGTGACCTTTATTGAGGGGGGGGATGTGATTGGCGGTACCTGTGTCAATGTCGGTTGTGTGCCATCAAAGATACTCATTCGTGGTGCCAATATTGCCTACATTCAGGCACATCACAATTTTGCAGGTATCCCATTTAATACTCCCAACATCGATCGCAAGCAGATGGTGGCGCAGCAACAGAAAATGGTCGAAACGCTGCGTCATACCAAATATGAAGCCATTATCGAGAGCAATCCCGATATTAATCTAATGCGAGGCATGGCTAGCTTTAAAAATGCCAGCACGCTGATTGTAAAAAATAATGACGGGTCGGGAAAAGAGGTATTTGCTGATCGTTTTTTACTCGCTGTTGGCGCACGACCGATGATTCCAGCAATTGATGGACTGGACAACACCCCCTACTGGACATCAACTGAAGCCCTGATAGCCAAGAACATTCCTGATCATCTGGTAATACTGGGTGGTTCAGTCGTAGCGCTGGAACTGGCACAGGCATTTCATCATCTTGGCTCTAAAGTCACAGTAATGGCCCGCAGTACCCTGTTGTCAAAAAAGGATCCGGAAATTGGTGATGGCCTTAAGACAGCTTTTGAAGGCGAAGGCATTAATATTGAATTACATACCGTACCAATTACTATCCATCATGACGGTAATGCTTTTACCGTAAGCACTGAAACAGGCGATGTAGTTTGTGACCAGTTACTGATTGCAACCGGTCGCCAGTCAAATGCCGATAGTCTGGCGCTAGAAAATGCAGGAGTAGAAATCAGCAATAGCAGCAATATTCTCATTGATGATCACATGCGGACAAATGTAAAACATATTTATGCGGCTGGTGACTGCACCAATCAACCACAGTATGTTTATGTTGCAGCAGCTGCCGGAACCCGTGCTGCCATCAACATGACTGCTGGTGACAAGGCTCTCGATTTATCCACCATGCCGGCGGTAGTCTTCACTGATCCACAGGTTGCTACGGTCGGTCTGGATGAGCAACAGGCAAAAAACCATGGACTGGATGTTGAGAGCCGGAAGCTTGGGCTGGAAAATATACCTCGTGCCCTGGCCAACATGGATACGCGCGGATTCATTAAACTGGTAGCAGAAAAAGACAGTGGGCAGATTGTCGGTTGCCAGGTATTGGCAAAGGAAGGCGGAGAAATTATTCAGACTGCTGCCCTTGCGATCCGTAATCACATGACTATTGAAGAACTGGCGGATCAACTCTTCCCTTACCTGACCATGGTGGAAGGACTGAAATTAACGGCACAAACCTTTTACAAGGATATAAAAGAATTATCCTGCTGTGCAGGCTAAGGAAATTCTCCAGTCAGGGTGACAGCGGAATCCCATTGTTTAAACCCGGGAAATTTGTTCGTCAGGGTAAGGTCGACAAGCATCACGAGATTATGACAAAGGAACAGGAGCAACGGATACTTGATAAAGCCCATGAGATGTTAGAACCAGAATGCCTGAGATTTCTTGAGCCGGACAACTGATATTTTCACAAACATTGCTACCCCAGTAACTCACCATTCCTGCAAATGCCAGAATCCAGTGGCGTTGATATTAGTAATAATAGTAAAGATATTACTCGCAAAATTAGTGTCGTCTACCCAATATTTTAAACAGGTCATTTTTCGCAGAGTTAGCAGGACGCAGGGAGTTAATTCCAGTTGAATATAGAAAACGTAAACTTGAAAGAAACTGACAGAATCTTTCTTTAGCTTTGGCAACTAACCACTTTTCACTTTTAACTTTATAGTTTCTCAGTGTACTCTTTGACCTCTGTGAGAAATTCTTAGATTCAATGCTAGAATCAGCCGATGAAATACAAGCGCCCTGATCCCCACGCTATTATTCTCTCTCTCATCCCTGCCCTCTTCATATCAGTACTTTTCGTGATGAATAGCAGCCAGTCTTTTGCAGATGAACCTGTGGTAGAAACTGGAGAGAATCCAGAAACCAGATTGAAATACTGGTTATATGATAACAATGGCTTTTTCTTAAAGCTGACACAGAGACTGCCCGACCAGACCAGGGCCTATTTTGAGGCCAGGGGCTTTGATCAGGCCTCGTCGGATATCGCCGGGACATCCTGTATATTTCAAACCATGATCAAAAACACGGGGACAGATTCGGGCGTTGTAATGAACGCTGACTTATCTGAATGGAAAGTTGTCTCAGGGGGAAACAGCAAATCACTGTTGCTTCGTGAATACTGGAAAAAACTCTGGCTGGATCGAAAGCAGTCACAGTCTGCCAGAGTGGCTTTTGAGTGGTCGTTACTGCCCACCAATATTCAGTATGATGTGAATGACTATAACTGGGGCATGTCCAGCTATGGCCTTCCTCCGGGTAGCCATTTTGATTTGTTGTTTAGCTGGACTCGTAAAGGGGAACACTACAACGGTAAAATTTCTGATGTTATTTGCCCAGATGACATTCACCCGGAACCACTATCACAATAATAGAGCACTTTTCTATACCAATGGTAAGCATAAACATGAACAATCGTATATATAAATCACTGTCCATAGCTTTAGTCCTTATCCTGACTAACTTCCTGAATATTCAGGGTGTGTCAGCTGCCCAGACTTTGACAGAGGTGAAGGGTAAACCAGCCGCTGTAAACTTCAAGCTGGAGGATCAGGAAGGAAAATTCATCCAACTGACGGACTATAAAGGCAAGGTGGTGATAGTCAATTTCTGGGCAACCTGGTGTCCGCCTTGCCGAAAGGAAATGCCATCCATGCAACGAGCATGGGAGAAGCTGCAGAAAGAAGACATAGTTATGCTTGCCATTAATATTGGAGAAGACAGTGATGCCATATTTACCTTTACAGCTGAGTACCCGGTGGATTTCCCACTGCTGATGGACAAAACATCAAGTGTTTCCAGAGAATGGCATGTACGCGGCCTGCCCTCGACTTATGTCATTGACCCGCAAGGGAGAATTATCTATCAGGCGATAGGTGGGCGTGAATGGGATGCACCTGAGATACTTGAGAAGATCAGGAAGTTGAAAAAATAGAATTATATCTTTTTTTGAGACCCCCCTTATTTAATTCGTAGGAGCGTTGTCCCGGCACGATTCTTTTTCATAATATTGTTAGTTTCTGAAAAAATCACGCAGAGAGCGGTGCTCCTATATGAATATCATTAAGACGCGATATGTATTAAGTCTTTTTTTCTAATTGCAGGTCTTTTTCCGTAATTTCAGCGTAAAGTCCCACTAGTTTTGAAGCTAGCTCCTGGTATTCCTTATGTCTGCCAATCAATGGTATCGCTTTTTTTGCATCCGACATCACCTTTTCCAGAAAATCAAGATCAGATTCATCAAGCGCCTCCCCTCTATCCACCTTCTCTTTTAATGAAAGAATTCTTGGTAACCGCTGTTTCTCCAGTCTTTCCATAAGAACGACTAAAAGACCGATATCTTTATCCATGAATATTCCTGCGGTCAGTTGTGTGCTTATGGCAATTCTACCAGCTGGCAATATTCATTTCTCAGCTGATAAGCACCGGACCGTGGTTCGTCCGGTCCTTTTAATTCGATAATCGCTGCCTTCCAGGTCTTCAGGCTGGACAGTAGTTGCCGACATCATATTACGGAACGCACCACGTATCTCTGGTGTGCGTGACCGATAACAGGCTCTGTAGTCGGTATCTGGGAAACAGGTTATATCGATAGCCGATTTTTGTTTAAGTAAGTCAACAAGGCTATAGGGTTCCTTGTTGTGAGGCAGTTTTCAATCGTAATGGCCTGTGCGAACACCAGGCCCTCGCAATGCTGTTATGGATGGGAGACAACCAGGCCCTCTGAACTACCTGGTCTTCCAGCTTCCATCAGCCTGGCGGCAGGCGGTGCCATAAATATTTTCAGGTTTACCACCAACTATGGCATCGATTGTATATTCCCTGCATGGACCTGATGTTGTTTCATAGGTCTTTGTCGGAATTACAGAATAAGCATTGCCCGAGTCCGGGTTTGTCCATCTACTAGGTACGCCAGTGCGTACTGTTTCCAGTGCATGATTGACCTTCAGGCGATCCGTATCGTCCATTGATTTTCCGACCGAACCGCCGATCCCTGCGCCTAACATTGTGCCTACGATTATAGCCGCTGTCCTGCCTTTACCTTGGCCTACCTGAGATCCCAGTACACCACCCAACAAACCACCGATAACCATGCCTGCATCCTGTTTTGTCGGTTCTGAAGTACAGCCTCCAATAATAAGGAGTGATGAAATTGCTGCGGCTGATAAAATTTTTCGTTTCATAACTGTCTCCTGCAAATAAATAACCCTTTACCTGTCTATTATAATAAAGTATTAATAGGCATCCTGCCATTGATATATGTCACCTTTCAGGCGATGAATTATCCCTTAAAACTCTTATCAGGAGATTAAGAGCTTGCCATTTATATTATTTTTTTCAAGAGTAGATGCATACCCTATCCTGCTGCTGACATTGATTCTCGCCAGTTTTTACCCGGATCCTGCCATTAGTGATCCAGAAGAACAGGCCAGAGACATTATAAAGCAGGCTATTGAACATTATAGAGGATTAAGCTCCTACTCTGAAATGACAATGACCATTCATCGACCGGACTGGGAGAGAAGGATGTCATTGCAGGGCTGGTCCAGTGGTGGGAAAAAAACACTGATCCGCGTGACTGCTCCGCCGCGTGACAAGGGTAATGCTACTCTGGTTCTCGATGATAATAAAGTCTGGAGCTTTGCACCAAAGATAAACCGGGTGATACGTATACCCTCCAGCATGATGAGTCAGAGCTGGATGGGTTCTGATTTTTCCAACAAGGATGTCTCACGTACAGATGAGATCGTTGATAAGTATACACATACACTACTTCGTACTTACACTGTAGGCGGACATGATGTTTATGTCATTGAATCGATTCCTCTTGAAGAATCAGCCATCGTCTGGGGAAAGGAAATTGCTTATATACGCGATGATTTCGTTGAGCTGGAACATGAATTTCTTGATCAGGATATGAAACTGGTGAAGAGCCTGAAAACACTGGTAATTAAAGAGATGAGCGGACGTATGTTTGCAGTTCGGCAACGTATGACAAATACTGAAAAGAAAGATGAATGGACTGAAATAAGTATAAATGTGCTTGATTTTGACCGCAATATTCCGGATTACATTTTTACTCTGTCGAATTTACGTAATCCAAGAAAATGAAAAGCGTCGTACAATTCTTTTGTAGGTCGGGCTAAAGAATGAAGCCCAACAATCTGTACCTGATTATTATCTATGTTGGGCCTCATTCATCAACACCAACCTATGGAGATATGAATATATATATTGGTAAGTCGGCTCTATGACCAGTACAACATACACTCTCGCATGGAGGAATATCTGGCGTCACCCTCGCCGAACGCTACTAACAATAAGCGCAATGGTTTTTGCGGATGTCCTGCTGGTGTTTATGCTGGGTCTACAACTTGGTCAATACCGCATGATGATAGATAATTCACTCGCCCTTGTCAGCGGCCAGATGCAGGTGCAAGTTGCAGGCTATCTTGATGATCCTCAGATGTATCGCTCTATCCCGGAAGCAGACCAACTGGCAGTACAAATTAGAAAGGCCATTGACCTGGAAGCTGTCTCACCCAGGGCATATGGTTTCGCACTTGTTTCCTCCGAGAAGCGCACACTCGGTGTACAAATCTCTGGAGTTGAACCGTATTATGAGCAGCTGATATCTACCATACCGGGTCTAATCTCGTCAGGTCGTTATCTATCCTCGGCCAGTGCAAATGAAGCTGTTATCGGCAGCACCCTGGCACGAAATTTAAAACTCGCTGCAGGCGATGAACTGACTTTGCTAGGCAGTGGACGTGATGGTTCGATGGCCGCAGCAGTGCTGCCTGTAGTGGGTATATTCAATACCGGAAACCGCGAAATTGACCGGCAGATAATTGCTATTCCACTGAATAGCTTTCGTCAGATTTTTTCCATGGGCAATGATGCCCACAGCATTATCATCGGTGGGCAGCGTGACAGGGAAGAACAGTATAAGAAGGCTATTTCTACTCTGATAAAAGACCGTGACAAACTCGTACTGCTAGACTGGGAAACATTGCTGCCAGGACTTAAACAGGTTATCGAAGCAGATTTCTTCAGTGCATGGTTCATGTATGCTGTGCTGATTATTCTTGTTGCCTTCAGCATGCTAAATACCATTTTGATGTCTGTACTTGAACGCACCCACGAGTTTGGCATCCTGCTGGCTCTCGGTGTCAGGCATAGCAAACTGGGTAGAATTATTCTTACTGAATCTACGCTACTAGCACTGACGGGCATGGTTATCGGCATTGTTGCCGGTTCGCTACTGACATTCTATTTTTCAAAAACAGGCATTAGCTACCCCGGTATGGAAGAGATGTCCGCACGTTTCAACCTGCCACCATTAATACTGCCGGAGGTCTCATTGCGTACCGTGATTCCCGGACCCCTGGCAGTTTTTCTTGCCAGTGTGCTGTCGTCACTCTATCCCGTCTGGCACATGCGAAAACTTAATCCTGTCCAGGCCATGCAGGCAGCATAAGATGATGCATACACCCAGGACTCCCTGGTTGATGATCAGCCGTATTGCCTGGCGCAACCTGTGGCGAAATCGCCGGCGCAGTATTATCATGCTGTCAGCGATTAGCCTTGGTATCTGGGGAATGATCTGGATGACTGCCTTATTGCGCGGCATGGTCGACCAGATGATCGACAGTTCCATCGAAACCCTGTCTGGCCATATCCAGATCCATGCACCGGGATATATGGATGACCCATCGATAGAATATCTTTTACCACCACTAAGCAAATCCCCTGCCCTGCAGAAACTTCTCGCATCGGACGAGGTTGTCGCCTGGTCAGAACGTATAAGAGTGCCGGCAGTCATTCGCAGTGAGCGGGATGTGTATGCGGTCACCCTTGTGGGAATTGATCCTGCCAGGGAACGTGGCCTTTCATTTATTGCTGAAAGTATCACGCAAGGCAGCTATCTCAGTTCGGTAAATGATAACAGACTGTTGTTGGGTAAGAAGTTGGTCGAGCGACTGGAGACCCGTTTAAATAGACGGGTCGTACTGATGAGCCAGGATCCGGACAATAATATCGCTGAGCGTGGTTTTCGTATTGGCGGGATTTTTGAAACCAATCTACAGGCAACAGAAACGACTTATATGTTTGCCGGCATCGAAACCGTGCGGGAACTTCTGAAATCCGGCCCAGGTGTTTCGGAAATATCACTGCTGGGTCAGGATTATCATAATCTGGACAGCCTGTTAGAAAAAACACGATCCGCAGCTAGCTATGCGGATGTACAAACATGGTTGCAACTCGACCCGTATTTGGGGTCACTACTCGGTGTCATGGATGGTTTTGTACTGATCTGGTTTATTGTTATTTTCCTGGCCCTCTCTTTTGGCCTGGTCAACACTCTGATGATGGCCGTATTCGAGCGTACACGTGAGATTGGCCTTATCCAGGCACTGGGTATGAAACCTTCCTACATCCTGCTGATGATTTTGATTGAATCGATTGCCATGCTACTGATAGGCCTGATTGCAGGCAATGTTCTGAGCTGGCTGACTATTCTTCCACTAAAGAATGGTATTGATGTATCCGCCGTCGCCAGCGGGCTGGAATGGGCCGGTATGAGCAGTACCCTTGTGCCGGCGGTTAAAGTCTATGATGTGGTACTGGCCAATGTAGTCGTACTCGTACTGGGTTTACTGGCAAGCCTGTTTCCGGCATGGCGCGCCTCGCGCAAGGTACCTATAGAAACAATCACGAGAGTATGGCAATGAAAAATACGGCAGTAGAATGTCACCACCTGGACAAGGTTTTCAAACAGGGCAATCTATCAGTTAATGCCCTGACCGGCATCGACATTGAAATCCATTCCGGTGAGTTTGTCTGCCTGTCCGGACCATCCGGTTCCGGCAAAACGACCCTGCTAAACATGGTCGGTGGGCTAGACCAGCCCACTGCAGGCGAGATCACGGTTGCCGGGCAACGTCTGGATACCATGACAGCAGTGCAGCGAGCAGATCTTCGGTTGCATCATATCGGTTTTGTTTTCCAGGCCTACAACCTGATACCTGTATTAAGTGCCCGTGAAAATGTAGAATTTGTCATGCAGTTACAGGGAATAGAGGAAAACCACCGCCGCTCTCAAGCCTTAGAGATACTGGATCAGGTGGGTCTATCCCGCATGGAGAATCGCCGTCCTGCTGAATTATCCGGTGGGCAGCAGCAACGTGTCGCCGTGGCACGAGCAATCGTCAGCAGGCCTGAACTCATCCTGGCTGACGAGCCAACCGCTAACCTGGACTCAGCCAACTCGGACAACCTAATGGAACTGATGCGGGAGCTAAACAGCAACAGCAGAACGACTTTCATCATTTCCACCCATGACGAAGGCGTCATGAAATTCGCCAAACGCCTGGTGAGATTGCATGATGGCAGGATAGTGGGTGATGAATCAGTTGAAAGTTAAGGGCGCCTCTATTAATTCATGAATAAGCATCTTGAGTCCAAAACCAGTTATCTCTGCGTTAAGAATCTTCGCAATAGCTAGCTATTACGTGCGATCCTTGCCTTGATATGACAGTTTTTGAATCACAATCTGGCATATCCAGAATTAATAGAGGCGCCCTTAAACATCAAATGATTTTTACTACAGAGGAATGTTTTTTAAACACCTTCATATAGTTTTCCTGCTCAGCCTGGCTTCAACTGCTATAGCAGAGACGACTTTTGGCGGGCACGTTAAGTATTTTTATACTTACTCGGACTTTCCTGATGACTCGGTATTAGCCACAGAAGCTGACCCATACCAGGAGTCACTGGGTAATCTGAGATTAAAAATCATGACCCATTCTGGTCCATGGGATGGCCAGCTGGACTATGAACTCAATGGCCTCTACTCGCCGGATCTGAACAACTGTTTCATACGAGCAGGCCTGGCCGGGTTTGGTTGTACAACACTCGCAAGCGATCGGAGGCAGTTGTTCGACTTGTCCAATGTTATCTCTGACAACGAGACTTCACTGATATATCAACGCATCGACAGGCTTGCTGTTTCTTACTCAAGTGAAAGCTTTGTTGCCCGTGTGGGTCGACAGGCCATCAGCTGGGGCAATGGCATGGTCTATAACCCGCTGGATCTTTTTAATCCATTTGCACCTGCTGCAATAGATAAAGAATACAAACGTGGCGAAGACATGCTTTATTTTCAGGGCCTGTCCAGTTCAGGCAGCGATTTACAGGCTTTGTACATTCCACGCCGTGACCTTGCTACTGGAGATGTTACCAGTGATAAATCTGCCCTGGCCGGGAAATTTCACTGGTTGATGTCCGGAAATGAGATCGATTTACTGCTTGCAAGAAACTACGGTGATACGATTCTTGGTAGTGCTTATACAGGTGAATGGCATAAGAATGTCATCAATGCCAGTATCTCACTGTCACTGACGAATAAAGGAAATATCTGGTCTTTTGAAACAAATTATAACTATTCTACAGTGCTGCGAGGCTTGAATCTAAGCGGTTTCGTAGAGTTCTTCTATAATGGATTCGGCCTGAGGGGCAAACGCTATACTGCCAGTGAAATTACAGAAAATGAAGCACTGTTTTCACGCCTGCTACGGGGTGAGTTGTTTACTATTGGGCGCTACTACCTGGCAACAGGTGCCCTGCTTGAGCTGACACCTTTGTTTAGTCTGACACCAACACTTTTCATTAATATCGGTGATCGCAGCGGACTGTTGCAGTTTTCCGGTGCCTATAGTCTGACACAGAATTTTGACCTTCTCGCAGGTATTAACATACCAGTGGGAGAAGATGGAACCGAATTCGGTGGCATTGAGGCGCTTAGAGACAAAGAACTGACTCTGGCTCCAGGAACCACCTTGTTTGCACGTCTTGCCTGGTATTTTTAGCAATCATAGAGATTTTTTGTAGGTGCGAATTCATTCGCACAAGGTGTTTAAAGGAGTCTTGCTGTGCGAATGAATTCGCACCTACATCCATTATCACGTCAAGGCAGACTCAAAACAAATTTCAATACCCTCGCGCTTACTATAAAATCAACGAATGACTGAAAGCACGCCACGACTCACCAACCTGCCCGCATGGAAAAAACTTCAGGCTCATTATGATGAGATTTCCAGTCTCCACATGCGTGAACTGTTCGCAAGCCAGCCAAATCGCTTCGAAGAATTTTCGATTACACTGGATTCTCTGTTTCTGGATTACTCCAAGAATCGGATCAACCTGAAAACTATGCAGCTGTTAACAGACCTGGCCAGGGAGTGTTGTGTCCCCGAAGCAATTGATAGCATGTTCAAAGGCGAAAAGATCAATACCACAGAAGACCGGGAAGTTCTTCACACCGCTTTAAGAAGTGATATAGATAAGCCTTTCATCATTGCAAGCGGCGATGATGTGATGCCTGAAATCCGGGCAGAATTAGAGAAAATGAAAAGGTTTTGTGACGCTGTGCATAAGGGTGAAAACACCGGTCACACCGGCAAAACCTTCACCTCGATAGTGAATATTGGCATAGGGGGTTCAGATCTTGGTCCTCACATGGTGGTTAATGCCCTGAAGTTCTATCAGAAAGATCTTGATATCCATTTTGTATCCAATGTTGATGATGCCGATATAGCCGAAACACTGAAAAAACTTAACCCGGAAACTACACTGTTTATTATTTCATCAAAAACATTCACAACCTGGGAAACACTGACCAATGCCCACAGCGCCCGAGACTGGTTTTTGCAATCAGGGGCTAATCAGACCGCCCTGTCAAAACATTTTATTGCCGTCTCCAGTAATATCCCGGCCGCAACGGCTTTCGGTATTACTGAGGAAAATATATTTGAATTCTGGGATTGGGTAGGTGGACGCTATTCCCTGTGGTCAGCGATTGGTTTATCGATTGCTCTGGCAGTCGGTTTTGACAGGTTCTCCGGGCTCCTCGCTGGCGCGAATTCGATGGACAAACATTTCAGGGAGGTTCCGCTGGAGAGAAATATCCCTGTCATTCTGGGATTACTGGGCATCTGGTACAATAATTTTTTTGGTGCCGATACGCAGGCGATAATTCCGTATGATCAGTATCTCCAGTACCTCCCGGCCTACCTTCAGCAGGCGGATATGGAGAGCAACGGCAAGCATGTTACGAAAGGTGGGGAAGAAGTCGATTACAGTACCGGCCCGATTATATGGGGTACGACCGGAACCAACGGCCAGCATGCCTATTTTCAGCTATTGCATCAGGGTACTCGTCTGATTCCGGTTGACTTTATCGCCCCAGTTGAATCATTGAACAATATTGGCATACACCATCGCCTGTTGATTGCCAATTTCCTCGCACAGACGGAGGCACTGGTCAGAGGAAAAACCAGAGCTGAGGCCAGGGCCACACTGGAAAAATCCGGACTGAGCGAGAAAAAAATAGAGGAAATTCTTCCACATAAAGTCTTTCCCGGCAACCAGCCTACCAACACCCTGTTCTATCAAAAATTGACGCCCTGGAATCTTGGTGCCCTGATTGCCATGTATGAGCATAAAATTTTCGTGCAGGGCGTGATCTGGGATATCAATTCATTTGATCAATGGGGGGTCGAGCTGGGCAAAAAACTTGCCAGGATAATCTACGATGAACTGGAAGACAGTGTACCTGTCAAAACGCACGGTCAGTCAACACGTGGGTTAATTAATTATTTTAAGAAAAAGTCACCTTAAGGACTCCCCTATAAATTCGAACCTGTTGATGTCAACAGACAATGCTTGATAATCAGGATCCTTTACGCAATTTGAAAAAATAATTTGTCGCATCAACAAAACCATGCACACTACCACAGTCATAGCGCATGCCGTTAAATTTTAGTGCCAGAACCTTTCCCTGCTTTGCAAGCGTATGTAATGCATCAGTTATCTGTAGTTCCCCACCCTTACCTGGTTTTGTTTCTCGCAAGGTATCAAAAATTTCAGGTATCAGAATATAACGTCCGATTATGGCCAGGTTGCCAGGTGCCTCTTCATCTGATGGTTTTTCGACCATTCCGTTTACTTTGTACACGCCTTCTTCCAGTTCTTCTCCGTCTATAACACCGTATTTGTGTACTTCTGACATAGGAACTTCTTCAATAGCAATAATGCAAGCCGTTTGTTTTTTATAAAGGCTAAGCATTTGTGACATGACAGGTTCAGGATTACCTACACACAAATCATCTGCCAGAATGACGCCAAAGGGTTCATCGCCAATAAGGGTTTCACCTGTCAGAATAGCATGCCCCAACCCCTTCATTTCCAATTGCCGAGTGTAGGAGAAGGTACAATGATTGATTAGATGCCTGATACCCGTCAGTTTGTTTTCTTTCGATGTACCACTGATCTGATGCTCCAGCTCATAGCTGATATCAAAATGATCTTCAATCGCGCGCTTGCTACGACCCGTTACAATAGCTATCTGCTGCATGCCGGCTGCCAGTGACTCTTCTACACCATATTGAATAAGCGGTTTATCGAGTATGGGCATCATTTCTTTTGGCATGGCCTTGGTTGCCGGTAAAAAACGAGTACCATACCCCGCAGCCGGAAAAAGACATTTACGTATCATGTGGCTCCTCAATGAGAATTAAGTGTTTTGATTTATGAACTAGAAGATATCCTGTATCTCTCTGACATGCTTAACAGGGATCAGACGTATGCCTTTTTCTTTTTTTCGCGGCATATTCCCTTCAGGAACCATCACACTGTTAAAACCGAGCTTAATAGCCTCACGAATACGCTGGTCACCACGCTGTACCGGACGCACTTCACCCGTCAGTCCTAACTCACCAAATACAGCCATGTCTTTGGCCAGTGTATGATCTCTAAAGCTGGAAAAAATTGCCAGTGCAACAGCAAGATCGGAGGCTGGCTCAAATACCCGCACACCACCGACTACATTAACGAAAACATCCTGGCCTCCTATCTGTATATCTGCATGACGGTGGAGTACAGCAAGCACCATGGCCAGGCGGGATCCATCCAGACCAACACACAGGCGACGTGGGTTTGAAAGCTGACTGTCGTCGACCAGGGCCTGTACTTCAACCAGCAAGGATCGCGTACCTTCCTGGGAGGCAAGCACTACACTGCCTGGCGATAATGTCTCATTGCGTCCGAGAAACATCGCTGAGGGATTACTGACTTCATGCAGGCCATCATCCTGCATGGCAAATACACCGATTTCATTGACGGGTCCGAAGCGATTTTTTATTGCCCGTACAAGTCGAAAACGACTGCCGCTGTCGCCTTCAAAATAAAGTACTGTATCAACCATATGTTCCAGTACACGAGGGCCAGCCAGTGCGCCATCCTTGGTAACGTGACCGACAAGTATTACTGATATACCGGTTTGTTTTGCATATCTGACCAGCAGCGCAGCCGTTTCTCGTACCTGTGAAACACTGCCGGGTGCCGATTGTAGAACATCCGTAAACAGTGTCTGGATGGAATCAATGACCATTACCGCAGGTTTTACCTTTGATGCCGCATCAATAATTGCTTCTACCTGGGTTTCCGCCATTAATTTCAATTTGCTGGCATCCAGCCCCAGGCGCTCGGATCGAGAGGCAATTTGCTGTGCTGATTCCTCACCGGAGACATAGAGGGCAGGCATAATCTGGCTAACATTCGCCAGTGACTGCAACAGCAGGGTCGATTTCCCAATTCCTGGGTCACCCCCAATCAGAACCACCGAACCATTGACGATACCGCCACCCAGTACGCGGTCAAGTTCATTAATTGTTGAGGAAAAACGACGGGTATCTTCTTCTGCGCTGATTTCAGATAAGGTAACAATTTCCTGCTTACCGGCAAAGCTTGCAAATCGCAAACCTTTTGAGCCTTCCTTGCCAACTAGCGATGTGGTGACTTCTTCCTGAAAACTGTTCCAGCTGCCACACTGATTACATTGCCCAGCCCATAGTGTTGATTGTGCACCGCAGTCTGAGCAGACATAAAGTGATTTCGCCTTAGCCATGGATGACTTCCTGTCGTTTTACCCTTTCCGTAACGCCACAAATTAGCTCATACGAAATTGTCCCAGCCCTTTCCGCAACAGTATCCACGGCTACTTCCCTGCCCCAAAGCTCTACCGGGCTGCCTGTTGTTGCAGAATCAATTCCGCGTAAATCGACAGTAATCATGTCCATCGACACCCTGCCAATCAATTGAGTCAGTTTTCCTGCCACCATCACTGGTGTTCCTGATGGCGCGTGTCTCGGATAACCGTCACCATAACCGCAGGCGACTACACCAACTTTCATGTCCTGTTGGCAATGCCAGCTACTACCGTAGCCCACGGTATCGTCTTTCTGGCAATCTTTTATTGAAATGATTTCAGATCTTAAAGACATTACAGGTCTAAGATTCAGGTTGCTGGCTGATAGATCTACAAAAGGTGAGGAACCATAAAGCATGATTCCCGGCCGAACCCAGTCAAGATGGCAGTCAGGATGAGCAAGAATAGCGGCAGAATTGGCTATGCTGCGATCTATGCCACTAGCTTCTTCTGTGATAATAAGAAATTCTTTCAACTGATGAGCCGTCTTCGGTTTTTTAAGTAGATCAGCATCAGCCAGGTGTGACATCACTGAGACACGCCTGATGCACTTCATAGCCGAAAGTCGTTTTAAAACCGATTTAAACTGCTCGGGTACAAAACCCAGCCGTTGCATGCCAGTATCAATTTTTAACCAGACAGCGAGTCCGATTCCCTGCGGAATGTTATCTAGAATATCCAGTTGCCAATCAGAGTGAATTACCGGCTCGAAATTATTTTCTGCGATTAGAGGTATCTCATCACTAGAAAAAAAACCTTCCAGCAGACATATCGGATGTGAAAAGCCGTCTTTTCTCAGTGTAATTGCATCCCCGAGATCCAACAAACCAAAGGAATCAGCCTCTTTTAATGCATGACAGCACAGCAATAGACCATGCCCGTACGCATCGGCCTTAACGATAGCCATTATCCTGGATTCAGGGCTTAGTCGTTTTACCTGATTGAAGTTGTGCTGAAGTGCGTCTACATCAATACTTGCGTATATAGGCCGAGTCATGGGAACGCTTAATAATAATCGCCTGCTGCTTCAGCACTAATTGGATTGATGAAATTTTCGAACTTGGTGTATTCGCCAAAGAATGTCAGTTTTATCGTGCCGGTAGGACCATTTCGCTGCTTGCTGATGATAATCTCGGCTATACCTTTGTTCTCACTTTCCTCGTTATAGACTTCATCCCGGTAAATGAACATGATCAGATCAGCATCCTGTTCGATCGAACCCGATTCACGCAAATCAGACATTATCGGCCGTTTATCTGTGCGTTGTTCCAGACTTCGATTAAGTTGAGATAAAGCAATTACCGGTACATTAATTTCCTTAGCCAGTGTTTTCAGGTTTCTGGTAATTGCTGATAATTCAGTGGCCCGGTTTTCGGTAGTTCCACCGAGTGACATCAGCTGTAAATAATCGATGATGATCAGCCCCAGACCATCCTCATTCTGGCTTGCCAGGCGCCGGCAGCGTGCTCGAAGCTCAGAGGGACTCAGCCCTGGGGTATCATCGATATAAATCCTGCGCTGATCCAGCAGATTGATTGCCGACGTCAGTCGGGACCAGTCATCTTCCTGCAAAGCTCCGGTTCTAACGCGTTGTGCATTAATTCGTCCAAGGGAGGTAAGCATACGCCGAACCAGTTGTACTCCTGACATTTCCATGCTGAAAATAGCGACCGCCTTATCACTACCAACGGCTACATTCTCTGCAATATTCATCGCCAGTGAGGTTTTTCCCATAGATGGTCGCCCGGCAACAATAATCAGATCTGAATCCTGCAGGCCTGTGGTCAATTTATCAAGGTCGGCAAAGCCGGTAGATAATCCGGTGAGTTCAGAACCAGATTTGAATAATTCCTCTATCCGGTCGACCGTCTGTTTGAGTAACTTATTTACCGCAACAAAACCCGATCCATGTTTTGCGCCCTCGTCAGAAATGGCATAAATCTGCTGCTCGGCAAAATCCAGAATTTCCTTTGGCGAGCGGCCTTCAGGCGTAAAAATACTTTGATTGATGTCGTTCACCGAATTGAGCAGACGCCTCATTATCGAGTGTTCCTGCACAATCTTCGCATAGGCCGATATGTTGGCGGCACTTGGTGTATTGCGAGTCAGTTCATCGAGATAGGATAAACCGCCTGCTTTTTCCAGCTCACCGCTGTTATCCAGATACTCCTGCGTTGTGATGACATCCGCAGGCATGGAATCTTCAATCAGCCTTTCAATTGATGCAAAGATCAGGCGGTGATCCCTGCGATAGAAATCATTGGCAACCAGAATATCCGCAACATCAACCCAGCGACTGCTATCGAGCATCAGGCCACCCAGCACAGACTGCTCGGCCTCAATCGAATGAGGTGGTGTTTTTAGCTCTGCGAGTTTATTTTCGGTACTATAAGACAAGAGTATTACTATATATTACAATAGGTTAGCATATATTATTAAAGTAATTTATTACCTATCCATGATATTTTTGTATAGGACTTTACTGCACCCTGCATAGACTTGTGCGGTAACTCAGACACAAAAAAGGGCTCGTGGCAGGATACCACGAACCCCTATTTTTTTCTGTCTGTTTTTGTTTAAGGAGCCTCTGATCAATTCTGCCATATCTCTGGCTTACAGGCTGATTCACAATCAAGGCGTAGCTTTGAAAGCATGCCTGGGCCTGGTGAAAAACTGCAACGCTGAGTGTGAATCAGCCTGTAAGCCCCGCAGGGCGAGGCCTGAAGCGCACATCTACGGCATTGTGCTTCTTGCAAAGGACCGGGCCATTCACTGCAAAGCACGCTTTGTAGCTGCACGCTTCAGGTCTCGCAGAGTTGTGGCTTAATTGGTCAGAGACTCCTTAATGTATAAACTACGACTCGGAAATTACCGTTACTTTAAGCGACAGATTGACTTCAGGGTGCAAGGAAATGTCAACACTATGCTCACCTACAACTTTAATAGCACCTTCAGGAAGATTGACTTCTACCTTATCAAGTTCCTTGCCGATTACTGCGACAGCTTCAATGATGTCCGAAATGGTTACTGATCCAAAGAGTTTACCCTCTTCACTAGCGCGACGGGCAATTTCAATAGCTACATTTTCCAACTCAGCAGCACGTGCTTCAGCTTTAGCCAAAGCATCCATTGCATTTACTTCAAACTCGGCGCGGCGACTTTCAAATATTTCTTTGTTTTCCTTTGTTGCCCTGACAGCTTTACCCTGGGGTATTAGATAGTTACGTCCATAACCTGGTTTAACTGAGACCTGCGCACCCAGATCGCCAAGGTTACGTATTTTTTCAAGCAGTATGATTTCCATCTGATTGGTCCTGTATTCAACGATTGTGGTTGTCTGTATAAGGCAACAGGGCGAGGAAACGCGCAATTTTTATAGCATTTGCTAGTTGACGTTGATATTTTGGCCTGGTGCCTGTATTACGACTTGGAATAATCTTGCCTGTTTCAGTAATGTAGGCCTTAAGTATTTCCAGGTCCTTGTAATCGATCTCGGTAATACCTTCAGCGGTGAAACGGCAGTATTTTCTACGGCGGTAAAAACGTGACATGATTATTCAGCCTCCTTTTTTTCTGTATCAGTAGCATCAGGCATATCAGCAGTTGTATCGTCAGCCGATTCGACCGCTACTTCCGCAGCTATTTCCTCTTCAGCGCCAGAGTCTTCAGTAACCGTATCAGCCGATTCAACCGGTATGTCTGCGGCTATTTCCTGTTCAGTCTCAGATGATTCCGCAGCCGCTTTCTCTGTTGGTTCTTTAGCTGTTGATGATTCCACTGCTGCAGCATTAGTGCTTGCCGATTCCTTGCTACGCTCTTCTCTACGCGGTGCCACCTCTTCTCTGACTTTTTCATTCATCAGATGAGAAGATTCTGTCACTGCACCATCTTTCTTTTGCACAAGTGAACGTATAATTGCGTCATTGAAACGGAAGATATTCTCAATTTCACGCAGGACTTCCAGGCTGCACTCAATATTCATCAGAACATAATGCGCCTTGTGGATCTTCTTAATGGGGTATGCCAGCTGACGTCGACCCCAGTCTTCGAGTCGATGGATACTGCCGGAGGCCTCTTCGATGAGCGTTTTATAACGTTCGATCATCGCTGGAACCTGTTCGCTCTGGTCAGGATGGACCAGAAACACTATTTCGTAATGTCTCATGTACTCTCCTTTCGGATATTGCTTCCCTTACCGGTTTTGTCAATGACAGGGTGAAGCAAGGAGTTAACTGGATTTTATTCGGCCAAAGACCGAAGCCGGCGGATTATATTACTTTTTTGTAGTGGCAACAATGGTAAGTTCAAAAACTTTTTTACCACAGAGGGCACAGAGGAACCCCCATTTTATAGATGATTTTACCTGTTATATTTTTTGATTCTTTCATGCACGCACAGGTTTACCATCTGTTAAATGCATTGTTAAAAGCAAAACCCAATGATGATCTCTCAATGACATAGAGCAACAGGCTTTTATGAAAAAAAGCCAAATAGGTCTCTTTCTCTGTGTCCTCTGTGATAAGAAAAAGCTTAGTAACCCACAACTGCAGGCTCAATGTGCAGGTCATAATCCTCTAGCCTAACGACTTCTGTTTCGATACCTCCGTCGTATTTTAGTATCAGGCGTCGGTAACCGGGCATGCGCGCATCCAGGGAGAACCTGTCGGTATCAGGTTTGAATTGAAAACAGGTTGATGGTGTGCTGATAAATGATACACCCGCGATTTCCTGCCGCCTGTCCTGGTGGATATGTCCATTTAATACTGCCCGTATGGAAGCTTTATTTGCTATTAGCTGTAAAAAGTCATCGGCATTATTCAGTATCATGGTATCCAGCCATGAGGAACCGCATGGAATTGGCTGATGATGCAGTACAAGCAGGATGTGCCGTTCGCCATCATGGGCATGCTTCTCTATGTAATCCAGCTCAGAAGTTGACAGGTGACCAGATTCTTTGCCGGGAATAACAGAATCGAGCAGTAAAATACGCCAGTTACCGGCATTTATTACTGAACGACTGGATAATGGGAAATTTTCCGGGTGATGAAAATAGTATGAATTGTCATGGTTTCCTGGAATCCAGTAAACAGGGACTCCGAGTGGTTTTACTATGTCGGCAAATTGCTGGTAGCTTTCCACACTGCCATCCTGACTGAGGTCTCCAGTAGCCAGTATTCCAGTAACGTCCTCTTCCTTGCTTGCCAGACCAACGACTGCACGAAGACTCGCTTCTGTGTTGACACCAATGAGTCGCTTTCCAGCATTTTCAAATAAATGGGAATCGCTGATTTGTAAAAATTTTATACCCTCAGGGACTGACATACGCATCACACTGACTAACTTTCACCCAGGGAACCTCTGATCTATTCATGAACTCTTTTTTTACGCTTATAATATCCAGTTTCTTCGTTGCAAACCCTCGCAATAGCTATCTAATACGTGCAATTTTCACCTCAAATCTGCATATTTTAAATCGCAACCTATCTCGTCCAGAATAAATCAGAGGCTCACTGGTTATTCCTGTTCAACTAATTTCTTTTCTTGCTATTTTTTGAATTCACAGTTTATCGTCGATAGTCGTTGCAATTCTGTGAGAATACCACGAAAAATATTCACTTCCTCTTCGGTTATCTGACTCTTATAAAAAAAACGCATAAGTTTACGCATCAGGGTACGAGTTCGATGTTCCGGCATAAAATGCACCTGAACTAATGTTTCTTCAAAATGATTAAACAGGTTCATCAGGTTTTTACTGCTCGCCGGTCTGTCTATATCAGCCATATCATTAGAGATGCCAGTCTTTGTAAGAGTTCCTGTCTGACGCTGTTCTTTCAATGCAAGAAAGGATTTTCGGATTTCATAACTAAATACCTGGACTGCCGCCGCAATATTCAGTGATGAAAAATCCGGATTTGTCGGTAGCCTGGTCATAAAATGACAATGATCCAGTTCTTCATTATTGAGTCCGCGATCCTCCCGGCCGAATACCATCGCTACCGGCGCCTGCTGACAGTTTTCAACAAGTTTGTGCGCAGCTTCTACTGCATCTGCTATAGGCCAGGGAATACTGCGCAGTCTGGCACTGGCAGCAATGACCAGTCGACAATCAGAAATCGCTTCACCCAATGTATTGCATATCACTGCTTTATTCAGCACATCTGTGGCCCCGGAAGAACGGGCAGCTGAATGCCTGTCAGGGGGTTGTTGCGGCCTGACCAGATACAGAGATTCTAGCTGCATATTCTTCATTGCCCGCGCCACGGCACCAATATTCCCCGGATGACTGGTTTCTACCAGCACAATACGTATATTCGCCCACGGAAAGTTTGAATAAATGTTAAAATTTTCTGTACTACTCATAATGAATAGACTGTAACAAATTGATATCTACTTCGTCCTTCTTTAATAACAGTTTTTTTAAAACCTGAGCTCAATCTACTATGAATCCATTTCTCAATACTGCCATCAAGGCTGCCCGTCTTGCAGGCCGTGTCATTTCTTATAATGCTGAGCAACTGGACCGGCTGACTGTCACTGCCAAAGGCCATGCCGACTTTGTCTCAGAGGTAGACACTAAAGCAGAACAGGAGATCATTCACACCATCAAAGAAGCCTACCCGGAACATGCTATTTTTGCAGAAGAAAGTGGAAAGTCCGCAGGAAATGAGTTTGAATGGATTATCGACCCGCTGGATGGCACAACCAACTTCCTTCACGGCATCCCACAATTTGCGGTATCAATCGCCATGCGCGAAAAAGGCGTGCTCAAAGTCGCTGTAGTCTTTGACCCGATTAAGGATGAGTTATTTACGGCGGCAAAAGGTGAAGGCGCAGTATTAAATGATCGCCGCATCCGGGTTAGTGGAACCAATGATATGGAATATGCACTACTGGCGACAGGTTTTCCCTACAAAGACATGAAGAACCTGGACCTCTGGACAGACTGTTTTCGATCATTGTTACCGGAGACCAGCGGTGTCAGACGTGCGGGTTCTGCTGCGCTGGATCTTGCATGGGTTGCCGCAGGGCGTTATGACGGTTTTTGGGAATTCGACCTGAATGCCTGGGACATTGCTGCCGGGGTTTTATTGATTGAGGAAGCTGGTGGCATGGTATCCGAAGTCGATGGCGGACGTGATCATCTGCTGTCAGGAGACATCATGGCTGCCAACCCGGCTATCTATAGAAAAATTTTGAGAAAACTGACACCTGTCGTACAAAAATACAGGTAAGGGCACCTCTACATGGCAGCAGATCAGTCTCACACCCCCATGATGCAGCAATTTTTGCGCATCAAGGCTGAGCACCCGAAAATTCTGCTGTTTTACCGTATGGGTGACTTCTACGAATTGTTCTTTGATGATGCAAAGAAAGCAGCACAACTGCTGGATATAACGCTGACTGCACGGGGGCAGTCTGCCGGAGAGCCCATCCCTATGTGCGGTGTCCCTTATCACGCAGCCGAGCAATATCTTGCCCGCCTAACCAGGGCAGGCGAATCCATAGCAATTTGTGAACAAATCGGGGATCCGGCCACAAGCAAAGGCCCTGTTGAACGCAAGGTCGTACGTGTTATTACGCCGGGCACACTGACCGATGAAAATTTGCTTGATGATAAAAAAGAAAATCTGTTGATGGCGATTTCTGATGTCTCGGATGGATATGGCATTGCCTGGCTGGAACTGTCTTCGGGGCGCTTTCATGCCAGACATTTACCTGATGTGATGAATCTCTGCGCTGAAATTCAGCGATTGCAGCCAGCAGAAATACTGGCAGGTGAAAGCGCAGCAAATGAGCTGGCAGATAAGCTACCGGAAAATATCAACTTACAGCGAATACCTGACTGGTATCTGGACACAAAGACAGCGACAGAATCACTGAAAAAACAGTTCAATGTACAGTCTCTAGCCGCATTCGATATTGAGGAAAGTCCTGCCGCCCTGCAGGCAGCAGGCGCTGTCATCCAGTATGCCCGTGATACTCAGGGTGATACCCTGCCGCATATCAACAATCTGAAAACAGAACGACATGGCAGTCATGTCATCATCGATGCCGCATCACGACGAAATCTTGAGCTTGATATTAATCTCAGTGGAGGGAGAGAACATACCCTGTTATCGGTACTGGATACCTGTTCGACCTCAATGGGTTCACGCCTGTTAAGACGCTGGCTATCCAGTCCTGAGCGGAATATTTCACTGCTTCAGGAACGTCATCAAGCCATTGATACGATGATGAACTCAACAGACATAGATCATCTAAATGAAATACTTCGCCATATTGGCGATGTTGAGCGCGTCCTGCCTCGCATCGCCTTAAGAAGTGCTCGGCCCCGAGATTTAAGTACACTACGGCAGGCATTGAAACAGCTACCGGGCATACATGATGCCCTTGGCGGTCTTGACTGCCCGCTGACAGGCAAGCTGTTAACGCAAATTGGGCACTATCCGCAGTTAACTGAGCACCTTGCAGGCGCCATAGTCGATGAACCACCCGCCTTACTACGCGATGGAGGCGTTATTAAACGAGGCTTTAATTCTGACCTGGATAAACTGCAAACACTGAAAACAAATGCTGGCCAGTATTTGCTGGGTCTCGAGGCCCGAGAACGTGAACGCAGCGGTATTAACGGGCTTAAAGTGAAGTATAACCGTGTGCACGGCTATTACATAGAAATCAGCCGCCTGCATTCTGAACAGGTTCCCGATGACTACACCCGCCGCCAGACGCTTAAAAACGTCGAACGTTTCATCACACCGGAACTCAAAAAATTTGAAGAACGTGCACTGAGCGCAAAGGAACGCGCGCTGGCACTGGAAAAACAACTCTATTCTGATTTGCTTGAACGCATCAACCAGGATCTGCCGCTGTTACAGGCCACTGTGCTGGCTATCGCCACGATTGATGTCATTGCCTCCTCTGCGATCAATGCTAAAAGATTCAACCTGGTTGCTCCCAGCTATCTCTCTAACCCTGGTATTCACATCCAGGGCGGACGGCATCTGGTGGTCGAACAGAGTAGCCCGAAGCCGTTTGTCCCAAATGACTGTGAACTCAGTGATAAGACACGTATGCTGATCATCACAGGACCAAACATGGGTGGCAAATCCACCTATATGCGGCAAATCGCATTGATTGCCCTGCTCGCCTATACCGGCTCCTACCTGCCGGCAGATAAAGTAGAGATTGGTCCCATAGACAGAATATTCACTCGCATCGGGGCATCCGATGACCTGGCCAGTGGCCGCTCAACCTTCATGGTGGAAATGACAGAAACGGCAACTATATTGCGTAATTCAACAGCCGAAAGTCTGGTCATACTGGATGAAATTGGTCGTGGCACATCCACCTTCGACGGACTGTCTCTGGCCTGGGCCTGCGCAGAAGAACTGGCCGGCAAGATTCGGGCATTCACCCTCTTCGCAACCCATTATTTTGAACTGACCAACCTCAGCGAGGAGCTTGGTAGTGTACAGAACGTACATCTCACCGCAGTAGAGACTAATGACAGTATTACATTTCTCTACGAAGTACAGGATGGCCCCGCCAGCCAGAGTTATGGACTACAGGTGGCTTCACTTGCTGGTGTTCCTCAGGCAGTTATTGCGATGGCAAAAAGTAAATTGCTACAGCTTGAGAAAGAACTGGTGAAACATAGTGATGGTCATCAGCTTTCCATCTTTGACACTATCGATGCAGATGAAGATAAACAATCTGACAGCTTCGTTGAAGAAATTGCAGCCTTAGACCCCGATAGAATGTCGGCGCGCGAAGCGCTGGATCTGATTTATCGATGGAAGGAGAAAATCCGGGGTTAAAGACATAAAGAGACCCCCCGGCAACCGTGCCGGGGAAGCAAACCGGTGATCGTTATCAGTTATTGGTACCCACAGAGGTACCACCGGTAAACGGTATGGTGACATTGCTGGTGAGGTTGTCCATGTACTTGCCGCGGGCGCGGTCGTAGTAAATCCCATAATACACCCTGGTGATGCGGTTACCAACAACCAGCACATCGTTGGAATTTTCGATGCTTATCCCACGGGCGTTTCCGTTGCTGGGGGGGGGAACATCATCGATGCGGTTGCCCTCCACCACGGCGCCATTGGAAGAAAGAACCAACCCATATCCTCCAAAGCCGGCGGGTGTCGCCGCCGTGCCGCTGATGTCATTGTTGAGAGCCCGCCCTCCAGAGCCTCCGAGGCGGATACCATAGGCAGAGCTGTTCACCGTCGAGCCACCGGTATCTACCACCCGGTTGCGGCGCACGATGTTGTCGCTGCCCTGGATATGTATCCCCATGAAGGTATTCCTGTCGGCGAGGATGTCTTCGATCAGATGGCCCTGGGAGGTGTAGGGGGGGGAGCTGTTATCCAGCAAGATTCCCTGGTAAAACCCGCGGATGGTGCCGTTACGGATGGTGATTTTCTTGCGATTCGAGGCATAGATACCGTTGACCGTAGTCCCGACTCCGGCGGGCTTACCGCCGAGCTTCCAGCCATTGAGGTCGATGGTGACGTTGTTGGCCTGGATCTCAATAGCATTGCCCGAGGTCATATTGGTTTTCAGGCTCCCGGTGAGGCAGTAGACTCCCTGGCTGGTGATGACAGTGGGCAGCGTAGTGATGGGAGTACAATTTACCGTCTCCGCCCAGGCAGCGGGGACAGCCAGCAACAGGATGGTCAGTTTCAGGTATTTGATTAGTCTTATTTTCATGTTTTTCTCCTTTATTCAGTCAGATCAGGATACACCCGGATACACCCAGCAGCAAACTGACACATTGATCTATGCCAATGAAAAAGAGACCCCCCGGCAACCGTGCCGGGGGAAGCAAACCGGTGATCGTTATCAGTTATTGGTACCCACAGAGGTACCACCGGTAAACGGTATGGTGACATTACTGGTGAGGTTATCCATGTACTTGCCGCTGGAGCGGTCGTAGTAAATCCCAAAATCCGCCCTAGTAATGCGTTTACCGGCAGCCAGCATATCGTTGGAAAAGAGGATGGGTATACGTGGGCCTTTAGGTTTTTTTTGCGATAGATTTTGCGTTCACACTGAGGATTTTAACGACTCGCGATATGATCTCACTGCTTGTTGGACTGCCCTGCGAGGCATCCGTAGTAATCAGGTTTTACGAATTTCGTAAAACCTAAAACATAACCCGTAAAATCGCTCTTTTAACCCTGATGATCCAACAGTTTAATCAACTGATCTGCGGGTATGAAGCCCGGTAAAATTTTGCCATTCTCAAGGATCAAAGTAGGCGTACCGGTAACGCCAATCTTCTGACCCAGCTCGAATTGCTCTAGCACCGGGTTGTCACAGGTTTTCGCCTCAAGCGCACTCCCTTCTTTTGCCATCCCAAGGGCCTTTTTCTGGTCAACGGCGCACCAAACAGAAACAGATTTTATGAATGTTGGTGATCCAGGACCAGCCCGTGGATACATCAGATAACGTACCGTAACACCCGCCTTATTCAGTTTAGGCACTTCCTTATGCAACATTGCGCAATATGGACAATCCACATCGGTAAATACAGTAATCGTATGCCGGGTTTTCCCCTCTGCAGGAAATACGATCATTTTTTTCTCATCGTAGCCCTCAATCAACTGCCGGGTTACGTTGTTTTTTGTCTTTTCTGTCAGGTTTATTTTATCTTCCAGATCGATGATGCTGCCATCGACTATGTAACGGCCATCCTGAGAGATATACAGCACCCTTCCATCGCCAATAAATTCATACAGGCCCGAAATGGGGGTGGCTTTTACTGAGCTAGCATCATAGCCAGGAACAACGATATCGAGCCGCTTTTTGATAGCAGCGGGTATTTCTGTTGCCAGTGCACTGTTCATCAGTAAAAAAATCGCCAGAGAGAGAGCAAATGATTTAAATATGGTTTGTTTCATAATATTCGGTCGTTTAGGAGATAAGGGAGCTTGTCAGGAATAAATAGGACAAAATAATGTGTTATTGGTTCACGCCGCAACGGGTGATTTAATAGAGGGGTCTTTAAGTATATCGACTTCACCTTCAGTACGCGCAATGATGACGGCTCCGGATGAATCAGAAAAAACATTTACTGTGGTCCGGAGCATGTCGAGTATTCGATCGACGGCCAGGATGAGGCCGATTCCCTCCGCAGGAAGGCCTGCGGCGGCAAGGATAACAACAATGGCAACAAGGCTTGCTGCTGGTACTCCAGCTACACCTATCGAAGTAAGCAAAGCCGTAGTAACGATAAGAAACTGCAGTCCCATGCTCAGGTCTATACCATAGGCCTGAGCGATGAATATGACAGCCACACACTCATACAGAGCGGTACCATCCATGTTTATGGTCGCCCCCAGCGGCAGGACAAAAGAAGACACCTTGTTAGACACCCCTGCCCGTTTTTCAACAGAATCAAGAGTAACAGGCAATGTCGCAGCCGATGAACTGGTAGAAAAAGCCATCATCAGAGCTGGTGCCATCGCCTGGTAGTGTCTCAATGGATTTACCCTGCCGATGAATACGAGCAGTAAAGGCAGGGTAATGACTGAATGAAACAGCAGGGCAAGAAACACGGTTCCGGCAAAGTTTGCCAGCGGTATCACTGCATCATAACCGGTAGATGCCACAACTTTAGCGACCAGAGCAAATACACCGATTGGGGCAAATTTCATCACAAGCTCGGTAATTTCCAGCATGATCAACATCATGGCCTGCCAGAAATTCGTCATCACAGAACCATATTTTGCAGGAATTCGAACCATGTAATAGGCAAAAAGAAGGCTGAATGTAATAATGCCAAGCATCTGGCCATCGGCAGCAGCCTTGATAATATTGGCCGGCAACATTCGTTCGAAAACAGTAACAAAATCACCTGCACCCCTGCCCTGAGCGTTTTCTACAATGTGTGAAACATCTGCTTCCAGCCCCAGAAGGCTACCAGCAGGTACACCGTCCACGACGCCGGGCACAATAAGGTTGACGAAAAACAGACCGGTCAGAATTGCCAGCAGGCTGGTAATAAAATAATAAATTACTGTTTTGGATCCCAGGCGTCCAAATCCCTTTCCAGTTCCTATGCCTGCTACGCCAGTAATGATAGATGCCATAATCAGCGGTACAATCAGCATTTTCAGGGCACTAAGAAACAGCCCTCCAACAAAACTGTACATAGAATAAAAAGTAACGCCCCCTATGCTTGCTTCTGTTCCTGTTGCATACCCAAAAATAACCGCAAGAACCATAGCAATAAGAATTTGCCAATGTAATTTTAATTTAAACATACTGATCGTCATAAATTTTTTGTTTGCTGACTCTACACTTTCACTAAGCCAGTGTCACTTGACTCTGCGTTAAAAGACGCCATTTATTATGCAATAATATTTACCGGGAGAAGAGAATGACAGCAGTTCTTGTAGTCTGCCCCCACTGTGGTGGCATCAACCGTGTTCCGTCTGAACGACTGAATGATAAGCCAGTTTGCGGTAAATGCCATAAGGCTGTGCTTGATGGTTTACCTACCAATCTTGGCAGTCATAATTTTGATCGATTTCTCAGCAACAATGACCTCCCAGTCGTGGTCGACTTTTGGGCTGCCTGGTGCGGTCCCTGCAAAATGATGGCTCCTGCTTTTTCTCAGCTTGCCTCACAAATGTCATCACAGATACGTTTCGCCA
This sequence comes from bacterium BMS3Abin11, assembly GCA_002897635.1. Classification (NCBI taxonomy): domain Bacteria; species bacterium BMS3Abin11. Next base: position 74,572 of record BDTD01000009.1, read on the forward strand.
AAGTCGACACCGAACAGGCTCAGGATATTGCTGCTCGATTCAATATCCGTAGCATCCCGACAATGATTTTGTTTAAAAATGGCAAAGAAGTTGATCGTGTCTCTGGTGCTCTGGATCAGACTGGAATGAAACAATGGCTGGTTTCATCTTTGTAATAAATGGGAGGTACAGGTTTTTTATTTAAGTGTCCCTATATTAATGTTATTTCCTGATATCCGGATTATTTAAAAAATCATCATAGGTTTTTCGTATGCCATCCTCCAGGCCTGTTTTAAACCTCCAGCCCAATTTATCAAGCCTGCTAATATCCATTCTCTTTTGCATTGTGCCGTCCTGTTTTGTTGTATCAAAAACAATATCACCCTCAAAACCTACCACCTTCTTTACCAGGCTGGCTAAATCCTTAATACTTATATCCTCGCCGGTGCCAACATTAATCAACTCGCCTATATCAGCAGTATCATACTGCTCCATCAGATAAAAACATGCTTCAGCCATATCATCAGCAAACAGGAACTCTCTCCTCGGCTTACCTGTACCCCAAACACTTACTACACTATCTTTATTGGTTTTTGCCTCATGAAACCGTCTTAATAGCATGGGTAGAACATGTGCATTTTCCGGGTGATAATTATCACCTATACCATATAAGTTCGAAGGCATTACACTAATATAATTTGTTCCATACTGATCATTAAATGCCCCGCATAATTTTATCCCTGCAATTTTTGCAATCGCATAGGGTTCATTTGTGGGTTCTAATGCCGAAGTAAGAAGGTCTGTTTCTTTTATCGGTTGTGGGGCGTTTTTAGGGTAAATACAGCTGCTGCCGAGAAATAATAATTTTGATACATCGTTTTTAAATGCTGACTCTATTATATTATTCTGGATTTTAAGGTTTTCCAGTAAAAAGTCTGCACGATAGGTATTGTTGGCATAGATCCCACCTACTTTTGCAGCTGCAAGAAATACCCAGTCAGGTTTTTCTACTTTTAAAAAGTCATCGACAGCCTGCGGATCTAAAAGATCCAGTTGTTTATGTGTGCGAGTAATAATGTCATGGTAACCTCTGCTATTTGCAGTTCGGTACAAAGCACTTCCGACCATTCCTCTATGTCCGGCTATGTAAATCCTGGGCATTAAAAAAACCTCATAATAAGATTCGATGTTCCTGTCTGACTCTGTAGATATACACCAGGGTACCTCTGTTAATAGAATCAGTCATCAATCAGTTCTGTATCAGCATGAGAGTAATGAGGGGCACAGCAACACAATACCTTTAAATCGTTTTCGCCAGTGTTTCTTATTTGATGGGCTGTGCCGGGCAGGATACATACAGTATCTCCAACATTAACCGGGAATCTTTTTCCTCCCAGTGTCATTTCACCTTCGCCCTGTGTCACATGGTACAGTTCTTCACAAATGAAATGCTTATGCAGCCGGGTAATACACCCTGCTGAAATGGTAGCCTCAGCAAGACTTTGATTATGATTTCCATGCAGTTCCGGATGCATTAATTCGCGTATTGTAGAACCATCAGCAGTCGTATATGGAGTAGATTTAGTAATACTTGTTTTTTCTATGAAGTCCATCATGTTGTCATCATGCTTTCTTCACTAATTTTAGCGACAGTGAATTGACGCAATACCTGAGGCCGGTAGGTTGGGGTCCATCCGGAAAAACATGCCCCAGGTGTGAACCACAACGGTTGCACAGTATTTCTGTGCGAGTCATGCCATGTGTACTATCCTGCTCTTCTTTCACCATGTCGTGGTTTAACGATTGAAAAAAACTGGGCCAACCAGATCCTGAGTCATATTTTGCAGATGAACTGAATAGAGGTTCACCACAACAACGGCACAGATATGCTCCCTCTTCTTTTGAATCATAATATTCACCAGAAAATGGTTTTTCTGTACCCTTCTGTCGGCAAACCACAAATTCTTCTGCGGTCAGGCGCTGCTGCCATTCCTCTTCTTTTTTGGTAATTTTTTCAGTCATAATACGATACTGTAATAGGCAATTAGGTGGAGGATGACAAAAGCAGCCATCCCCGCAAGAACATCATCAATCATGATACCGAAGCCACCACTAATCCGTTTGTCAGCAAGACTAATTGGCCAGGGTTTGAGGATATCAAAAATACGAAACAGTATGAAACCAACAAGAATCCAGATCCAGCCCTGCGGTGCAGCAATCATGGTTACCAGGTAACCGACAATCTCATCCCAGACGATTCCGGAATGGTCATGTACACCCAGTTTCTTTGTTGTTTCACCGCATAGCCAGATACCAATAAGAAACATTAGCAGGATAATTAACAGATATAACCAAAGCGGAGATTCTTTTAGCAATAAGAAGATCGGGATAGCAGCCAGTGTTCCGAATGTCCCGGGCGCAATGGGACTGCACCCGCTGCCAAACCCAAATGCGAGCCAGTGAACAGGGTCGCGCATGACTCCTTTACAGGGTGAATCCGGGGAATGTGAATTTTCAGTCATGAGAAACATGTGTGGCCAGTACTTTGGCTGTATGGAGCTTTTTGAGCATTTTTTCAGGCATTAAAATGATTATAACCACGTGCTGCAACTTTCATGAAATCCCCATTGCTGTCTCTCAACAGTATTCCTTCACCTGTCGTGATCTCACCAATGTGCGTCAATAATGGAAATGAGTGACGCCAGGATTGTTCGAGCTTCAAAACCCTGCTAGCAGGAATTGTAAACAGCAATTCGTAATCATCACCACCATGGAGGGCCGCCTCTATGGTGCTCTTGCCCGGTAAATCTGCTGCTGCAGGCAGGCAGTTTTTTAGCCTTTCTGAATCAATGACAGCACTGCAGCCACTTGCCTGCAGTATGTGACTCAGATCTGCAGCCAGGCCATCAGAGGTATCAATCATCGACGAGGCATAGTTTCTTAAAAATTGGCCTTCCAGCAGACGTGGCTGGGGATAATCCAGTTTATTGCGGCACTTCGACTGTTCTATGTCAGACAGGATAATCTCATCGTTAATTGCTGCAAGACCTAATGCAGCCATGCCAGGCTGACCAGTAACAAAAACAGCATCACCCGGTCTGGCAGTTGAACGTCTAATCGCCATTTTTTCTGGAATGGTTCCAATAACAGACAATGTTATTGATAATGGGCCTCGTGTCGTATCACCACCTACCAGGCTCACACCGAATTGTTTCGCCAGCGTAAGCAATCCATCTGAAAAGGCTTTCAACCAGGTAGAATCAGGCTCTGGCAGGCTAAGGGCAAGGGTAAACCATCGCGCCTGTCCTGCCATTGCTGCAATATCACTCAAATTAACGGCAAGGGCCTTGTGGCCAATGGCATCAGGGGCCGTCTCTTCAGGAAAATGGACACCGTTAATCAGCGTATCTGTCGTGAAAAGTAATTCCTCTCCATCAGCAGGTCTTATGATAGCGGCATCATCCCCTATACCGAGAATAACACCGACTTGAGTGGTTCTGCTTTTAGCGTCGGAAAAATACTGCTGAATGATGGAGAATTCGTCCAACGCAGTGACTATTGATTTGCTGCAGCCTCAATGGAACGGACTTCTGCACCCATTTTATCCAGAATACCATTGACGAAACGATAGCCATTATCAGAACCATAGGTTCTGGACAGTTCAATTGCTTCATTGAGCACTACACGATAGGGAATTTCGGCATGGTGAATGAGTTCGTAGGCAGCCAGGCGTAAAACAGCCTTTTCAATAGGGTCAATCAAAGCGATGTCACGGTCTATGTACGGCAAGAGGCTGCTATCGATATCTTCTACAAGCCTGGGAATTTCACGTATCAGTTCCTGAAAATAAGCGTTGTCAGTCTTTTTTAAACGATCATCAGCGAGAAAGTATTTTTCAATTTCCAGGCGTGGCTGCTGCGTCATCTCCCATTGATACAGAGCTTGAATCGCAGCACGTCTTGCAAGATGACGACTACTGCCGGACATCAGGATTCTAATTTATTAAACAGGCTGATCATTTCGATGGCCGTAACGGCTGCTTCAGCACCTTTGTTGCCGGCCTTTGTCCCTGCCCGCTCAACTGCCTGTTCGATTGTGTCCGTGGTCAACACACCAAAAATAATCGGCATATCAGCAGCCAGACTGACCTGTGCCAGACCCTTGCTGCATTCACCGGCAACATAATCAAAATGCGGCGTTGAGCCACGAATCACCGCACCCAGTGCGATAATCGAGTCATAGTTGCCAGTCTGTGCGATCCGCTGAGCACTGATAGGCATCTCGTAGGCACCCGGTACCCGGATAATTTCGATATTTTCACTGCTAATGCCGTGGCGTACCAATGCATCAACTGCACCCTCCACCAGGCGCTCAACAATGAATGAATTGAAGCGCGCGGCAAGGATACAAAACTTTGCATCTCCTGCATTAAAATCTCCGTCTATCGATTTGATATGACTCATATTTTTATCCCAATTGTTATTGAGTAATGAATTCTACCACTTCCAGGTCGAATCCTGCCAATGAGTGCATAATTAATGGCGAGCCGCTAATCACCCGCATTTTTTTCACACCAAGATCCGACAGTATTTGTGAACCGATACCAAAGGTTCTGAGGGTTTCCGGATCTGCAGAAACATTTTTGTCTTCATGATCATGCTGATTTTTTTCAACATTTTCCAGCAGCGTGTCTTTCAAACTGTCAAGCAAACCATTTTTACTGTCAGCATTGTTCAGGATAACCAGTACTGCATTTTCTTCATCTGCCATGTATTCCATCACATTGTTTATGGTCCAGCCTGGTTCCTCCTGCAGGTCACCCAGCAAATCATAGATTCCATTGTGAACCTGTACACGGATCACCGGCACGGTATCAGCGTCAATATCCCCTCGTACCAGTGCCAGGTGTTCACGATTGCTTAATGTGTCACGATAAACATTCGCTTTAAGCCGTCCGTAGCGGCTGTCAAAGTGCGTCTCGCCTTCCCGGCGCAACAACGAATCATACTGTCTGCGATAACGAATCAGGTCTTCGATGGTACCAATACGTAGCTTGTGCTGCTTGGCGAATTCAAGCAAATCAGGCATGCGCGCCATGGTACCGTCTTCTTTCAGGATTTCACAGATCACACTGGCTGGTCGCAAACCAGCGAGTGCAGCAAGGTCGACCCCGGCCTCGGTGTGCCCGGCGCGGGAAAGCACCCCACCTTTTTGTGCCATCAGGGGGAATACATGCCCTGGGGTAATGATGTGATCCGCATGAACCTCTTCATTTACGGCGACTTGCACAGTTTTTGCACGATCCGCAGCTGAAATGCCCGTTGTTACTCCTTCAGCTGCCTCGATGGAGACCGTGAAGTTTGTCGCATAGGGTGTACGATTATTGTTAACCATTAAAGGCAGATCGAGCTTCCTGCAATGATCTTCTGTCAGCGTCAAACAAATCAGACCGCGTCCATATCGTGCCATAAAGTTAATGTCGTCAGGGGTGACGCATTCTGCTGCCATCAGCAAATCCCCCTCATTCTCACGATCTTCATCATCCATCAGGATGACCATTTTACCCTGACGCAAATCGTCCAGAATGTCTTCTATTTTATCAAGGCTCATTTTAAGGGCACCTCTATTAATTCTGGATAGATCAGATTGTATTCCAGATTGTTCATATCAAGGAAAGAATCGCACGTAATAGCTAGCTATTGCGAAGATTCTTAACGCAGAGAGGGGGAATTTGGGATGCAAGATGAATATTCATGGATTACTAGAGGTGCCCTTAAGTTTCCGGATGGTTAGCGAACGGCAGTTCCGTCATCCATCATGTCGTGTATCTTTTCCAGCAGGGAATCGTCGCTATTTGCACGCCCCGTCACAATTTTTCCGCATTGAAGCATTCTTTCAAGGTAGCGCGCAATGATATCAACCTCTATATTAACGTGGCTACCCAGTTTGTAGTGCCCAATAATCGTTTCCTGTTGAGTATGTGGGACGATATTGACCTCAAATTCATGATTATGAACAGCATTGACGGTTAGACTTACACCATCAATCGTCACAGAGCCCTTCTGTGCAACATAGCAGGCCAGCTCATTGGGCAACTGCACTCTCAGGCTAATTGATTCACCCACTGGCCGTATATCAAGCACTTTCCCCAGACCATCAACATGACCACTGACAATATGGCCGCCAAATCGTGTGTCTGGACGCATTGCCAGCTCCAGATTTACTGGACTGTCGTGTTTCAACTGTCCCAGTGTGGTACGAGAAAGGCTTTCTGCTGAAACATCCGCCTCAAAACCATCTGCTGCGAATGAAACAGCCGTCAGGCAAACACCATTTACCGCAATGGAGTCACCTATTCCCGAATCACTGAGATCAAGCCTGCCGGTATAGATGCTGATTCTGGCGTCACTCCCTTTACGCTGAAGGCTGATGGTTTTGCCCGTGGCTTCTATAATTCCTGTGAACATGTTTATTCCGCTTCGCTCTGATAATCCGGTTGCACCATGAACCGCCAGTCCTTCCCTATCGGTCTGACATCTTTCACGTTCATATAGACTCTTTGTGCCATGCTATCAAGTCCTGGTATATCAAAAAGCCCCCTGGCTGCCGAACCCATAATTACAGGCGCCAGGTATAGTACAATTTCATCAACCAGTTCACTGGCCAGTAGACTGCCGCATACGACCGATCCCGCCTCGACCAGTATTTCATTGCATAAATAGTCTTCCGCCAGGCATTGCAACAGGTGTTTAGAATTTACACGGCCAGACTCACCTGCAGGAAAAGAGCGGATGTCTATTCCAAATTGCTTTAGTTGTTGAAAGCGGTCATCTTTTTCACTCAGTGCCGTGGCAAGCAACAATGGATGTCCATCAATAAATATTTTTGCCCTGTCAGGGATACTAAGCTTGCTATCCATCACTATGCGCAATGGTTGTCTTGCTGCTTCATTCAGCCTGACTGTTAATGACGGGTCATCCGCAAGCACCGTACCGGATCCGGTCAGAATTGCACTGCTGGCTGCACGTAGGTGTTGTACATCAGCGCGTGCCGCCGACCCTGTAATCCACTGACTTTCACCATTATGCATTGCAGTGCGTCCATCCAGCGATGCACCAAGCTTCACCGTCACCCAGGGTCGGCCACGCTTCATTCGACTAACAAAGCCGCGGTTCAGTTCCATTGCCTGCCGTTTTAACAGACCACTGCGAACTTTAATACCTGCCTGTTCCAGTTTTTTTATACCCTGCCCGGTCACCAGTGGGTTAGGATCCTTCATCGCGACAATGACTTCATCTACGCCACTTTCTATCAAAGCATCTGCACAGGGCGGTGTGCGACCATGGTGTGAACAGGGTTCTAATGTGACATATGCAACTGCACCCTGTGCCTGTTCTCCAGCCTCTTGCAATGCCAATACTTCAGCATGCTCGCATCCTGCTTTTTTATGCCAGCCCTGAGCAATTATTTTTTCGTCTTTAACAATGACGCAGCCGACACGTGGGTTTGGCTGGGTAGTCGCTATTCCTTTGCGTGCCAGAGACAGGGCATCAGTCATCATCTGGTGATCGTACGCGCTAAAAATAGTACTGCTCACAGTATAATACCCGGAGCTTATAGTTCTTTGGTTTTAACGATACTGATAGCTGAGTTCTTTTTCTTGCGCTTATGTTTCAGCAGATCCAGTTCGCGATGGAAGGCATCCAGATCCTGGAATCTCCGGTATACTGATGCAAAACGTACATATGCAACATCATCAATCATGGCGAGCTCTTCAATTACCCACTCGCCTACCTGCTTGGATTCCACTTCGCGTCCGCTGCAGGCTAGCAACTTATGGATAATACGCGCGACTGCAGCATCAATATGCTCTACTTCCACCGGTCTTTTTTCCAGTGCACGCATGATACCTGTTCGCAATTTCAACTCAGAGAAATCTGCCAGAGAACCATCATTTTTCTTTATTGAGGGATAGGGCAACTCTGTCTTTTCGTAGGTGGTAAAGCGCTCATGACAGTTGAGGCATTCACGCCTTCTACGCACTTCTCCGCCATCGTTCGCTAAACGCGAGTCAATAACTTTAGTGTCTTCTGTACTGCAATATGGACAGTGCATGACGCGTGGATTTCCTGTGGTTACCCATGCCTATTCGTAAACAGGCCGTTCGGCGCAAAGTTCAGTTACCTTAACCCTGGTCTGTGAGGTAACTGTTTCATCGCTGATGTTGTCGAGGATATCACACATCCAGCCGGCTAGATTACGAGAATCTTCCTCTGTAAAACCACGAGTAGTGGTTGCTGCTGTTCCAATTCGAATTCCGCTGGTCACAAAAGGTGACTGGGGATCATTGGGTACTGCATTTTTATTGACTGTTATATTGGCCCGGCCAAGCGCAGCCTCTGCCTCTTTGCCGGTAATTTCCTGTTTTATCAGGTCAATCAACATCAGATGATTGTCGGTACCACCTGAAACTATGCGGTATCCTCTTTCGATGATAGTTTCTGCCATGGCCCTGGCATTTATCACGACCTGATGTTGATAATCCTTGAATCCAAGATCCAGCGCTTCCTTAAAAGCAACAGCCTTGGCGGCAATAACATGCATCAGCGGACCGCCCTGTGTGCCCGGAAAAACAAGAGAATTGATCTTTTTCTCGATAGCTTCATTGCTTCTGGCAAGGATGATTCCCCCCCTGGGACCACGCAGAGTTTTGTGAGTCGTTGAAGTCGTCACATCAGCAATGGCTACAGGATTGGGGTATTCACCAGTGGCAACCAGACCCGCTACATGGGCCATATCAACCATCAAATAGGCACCAACACTGTCAGCAATATCACGAAAATGCTGCCAGTCTACAATTCGGGAATAAGCACTAAAACCGGCAATGATCATCTTCGGATGATGTTCATTCGCCAGTCGTTCAACCTCATCATAATCAATTTCGTCAGTATCTGCGCTCAGACCATACTGCACTGCATTAAACAATTTGCCCGAAAAATTCACTTTAGAACCATGGGTAAGATGGCCGCCGTGTGCCAGACTCATACCCAGTATTGTTTCACCTGGCTTCAGTAGTGCCAGATATACTGCGGCATTGGCCTGTGAACCGGAATGTGGTTGTACATTGGCATAATCAGCACCGAATAATTCCTTAACACGGTCAATGGCCAGTTGCTCGGCGATATCGACATACTCGCAGCCACCATAGTAGCGTCGCCCCGGGTAGCCTTCTGCATATTTGTTAGTTAATACCGAACCCTGAGCCTCCATCACCCGCGGACTGGCATAATTTTCAGAGGCGATCAGTTCAATATGATTTTCCTGACGCATCTTCTCATCTTCAATTGCCGCGGCCAGTTCATCATCATAACCGGCAATTTTCATGTCTTTACTGAACATATCTACTCCACATTTATAACTCAATGGTGCCTCTGGTTAATTTAGACAAAGGCGATCAGGGAGTCGCTTTCTTTTCACCACCTTCCTGTTTCACCTGCAGCAGATTCTCACGTGATACGCCAAGCATCAGTACTGCAGGACTGGCGATATATATAGATGAATAGGTACCAACGACAATACCCAGGATTAATGCCACAGAGAAGTTATGAATAATGTCTCCTCCAAAGAAATACAGCGAGATCAGCACCAGAAGTGTTGTCAACGATGTCAGTATTGTACGCGGCAGGGTCTGGTTTATGGATCTGTTCATAATTTCCTGCGGACTTTCCTTGCGCAGCTTTCTGAAGTTCTCTCTGATACGATCAAACACAACGATGGTGTCATTTAATGAATAGCCAATTACTGCAAGAATTGCTGCAAGCACGGTCAGTGTAAATTCCATCTGGAATAGTGAAAATACGCCAATGGTAATGGTGACATCGTGCACCAGGGCGATAACTGAACCCACTGCAAAGCGCCATTCAAAACGAAAAGCGACATAGGCAAGAATCCCAAACAAAGCGTACAGCATTGCCAGTCCGCCCTGATTTGCCAGCTCATCGCCTACCTGCGGACCAACAAACTCTACCCGCCTCATCTGTACCTTACAAACCTGTCGCTGCCCTTTAATCGAGCAGGTCTGTTCCTTGCTTACAGGGTCGGTGTCGGTAACAGACTCGTCGAGTTTATTATGCAGGGAGCGCATGATCTTCTCACTGACCTGGGCCCCCTTTACCTTGCCTTTTAGCGGCACTCGTATCATGACATCTTTAGCAGTACCGAAATACTGTACGATGGCATCGTTAAATCCTGCTTCGGACAAGGTATTCCGCACCTCTTCTATTTCGACCGTATTCTGGTATGAAACCTCTACCAGCGTGCCACCGGTAAAATCAATTCCGAACGACAGTCCACGTATCGCAAGAGAGGCAATACTGATGATCACAAACAACAATGAAAAGCCCATAGCCAGCTTACGCATGCCGAGAAAATCTATATTATATTTTTCTTTGGTAGCCATATTTATTACTCCTAAATCGCCAGCTTTTTGACCTGACGGCCGCCATAAATCTTATTGATTATTCCGCGACTGACCATGATTGCGGTAAACATAGAAGTGACAATCCCTATAGACAGGGTGATAGCAAATCCCTTAATCGGTCCGGTACCAAAGTTAAACAGGACAACCGCCGCGATAAGGGTCGTAACATTTGCATCGACGATAGTTGATAAGGCCTTGTCATAGCCAGCATGTATAGCAGCTTGAGGGGTGACGCCATTGCGAAGCTCTTCCCGTATGCGTTCAAAAATCAAAACATTTGCATCAACAGCCATGCCTATCGTCAGCAGAATTCCTGCTACACCGGGTAATGTTAATGTCGCCTGAAACAATGACAATACAGCAACCATCAATATCAGGTTAAGTACCAGCGCGATATCAGCGACTAAACCAAAAATACGATAATAAAAAAGCATGAAAATGAGAATTGCGACTAAACCGTACGCGACGGAAAGGAAGCCAGTACGAATATTTTCTTTACCCAGGCTAGGGCCGATAGTTCGCTCTTCAACAATCTCTATCGGTGCAGCCAGAGCGCCTGCACGTAATAATAATGCAAGATCACGTGCCTCCTTACTACTGTCAAGGCCTTCGATCTGAAAGCGCTTACCCAGCTGGTCACGAATGACAGGTGCTGTTATGACTTCCTCTATGCGACTTCTTACTCTTACAGGGCGTCCGCTTTTATCAACAACCACATTACCCTGCTCATCTTTCTTGATTGAACTCTTCTGTTCAACGTAGACCACCGCCATTCGCTTTCCGATGTTTTCACCTGTTATGCGCTGATTTATCGAAGCACCACGTGCATCCAGAGTAATGTTGACCACAGCACCGCCATTTCTTGAGTCGATGCCGGCCGATGCGTCAATGATGTTGTTACCAGAATAGATAATCCCTTTTTTAATCAGTATAGGCGCATTGTGGCGATCACGATAAAGGCGTGAGCCAACCGGCACACGGCCTTCGAGTGCAGCCTGTATGTTGCCGCTGTTTTTCTCATCCACCATCATTATTTCAAGTGTTGCCGTACGACCGATAATTTCTTTTGCTCTGGCAGTATCCTGAATGCCCGGTAACTGGACGACAATACGATTATCACCCTGCTGCTGCACTATGGGTTCTGCGACACCGAGTTCATTAATTCGATTTCTTAGCGCCGTCATGTTCTGTTTGACTGAGGTATCCCTGATTTCTCTTTTGGCCTTTTCAGTCAGATGCAGAATCAGTGCTGGCTTACCATCTCGTTCAACTTCCTTGGCTGACAGACTGGTAAAATCATCTTTTATCGTGTTAAGGCCCTGAGTGAGTCGCTCCTGATCAGGGAAAAGCACCTGTATGCCGCCAGTTTTTAAGCTCGCCACACTCAGATAACGTATCTTATTCTCCCGCATACCTGAACGCAGATCAGAAACCAGGCGCTTTTCTGTATTACTGATCGCGCCGTCTATGTCGACTTCCATCAGAAAATGGACACCACCACGAAGGTCAAGTCCAAGATACATGGGTTTGGCATCAAAGATCGCCATCCAGGCAGGAGTTGCCGGAACAAGGTTCAGAGCAACGGTATATTTATCACCCAATTCCTTTTCAACGACCTCTTTTGCTTTCAGCTGATCATCGGTGTTCTTGAATCGTAGCTGTATACCACTTTCCTGTCTTACCAGGCCGTAAAAAGAAATTTTCTTGTCAGTTAACGCGCTTTTAATCTGCTGTTCTGTGCCTTCATCAATCACAGCAGTACGTGTAGCTGAGATCTGTAGTGCAGGATCTTCACCATACAGATTTGGTAATGCATACAAAAAGCCCGGGATGATGACAGCCAGGATAAGCAGATATTTCCACAGTGGATACTTATTCATAGGTTTTCCAGGTCAGGCTGACTTGATTGTTCCTTTTGGCATCAGCGCCTGAATGGCTGTCCGCTGTACCTTGATTTCCACACCTGTAGCAACTTCTACTGTGACAAATGATTCACCAACCCCGGTAACTTTACCAAGGGTACCGCCATTGGTAACCACTTCATCGCCTTTAGCAATGGCTTCGGTCATTTTTTTGTGCTCTTTTGCCCGTTTCTGTTGTGGGCGAATAAGCAGAAAATAAAACACTACAAAAATACCACCGAGGAATATGATTTGCATGAAACCGCCCTGCTGAGGCGCACCGGCAGCCTGTGCGTAGGCATCAGATATAAATAAACTCATGGTTAACTCCAGTCACATTTTCGAGGAAACGTCTGTTTGTTTCCCTGAAATAATCAAAACAAGGGGATAAGGCAACAGCCCCAGTATAAAAACAGCGGGATTATGCCACATCAGGTGGCTGGGTGCCCCGTTTTCTATAGAAATTCTCGATAAATCGCCTGAGCGCTCTGTTCGCAATAGACTCGCGCAAACCATTCATCAGTTGCTGATAATAATGCAGGTTATGTATAGTCGCCAAACGCGCCCCGAGAATTTCATTACAAGCTTGTAAATGACGCAAATAACTTCTGGAATAGTAGCGACAGGTATAACAGGCGCACTCTTCATCGACTGGACGGGTGTCTTTAGCATATTTTGCATTGCGAATCTTCACATTGCCATTTGCGGCAAACAACCAGCCATTGCGTGCATTACGGGTCGGCATAACGCAGTCAAACATATCAATGCCGCGTGAAACTGCCTCAACAATATCTTCGGGTCGGCCGACACCCATCAAATAACGAGGTTTTTCGGTGGGCATGTAAGGATTCAGGCCATCAAGCACCTTGAGCATCTGCTCCGTTGGCTCGCCTACGGATAAACCCCCTATGGCGTAGCCATCGAAGCCAATGTCCTTTAACCCTTCGACGGACTCCTGCCGCAAGTCCGGGAACATGCCTCCCTGCACAATGCCAAACAGTGCGGATGGATGCTCGCCGTGTGCAGTTTTACAACGCTCCGCCCAGCGCAATGACAGTCGCATGGATATTGCAGTTTCATCCTCCGTTGACGGGTATGGCGTACATTCATCAAAGATCATTACGATGTCTGAACCCAGTACATGCTGAAAATCAATTGATCTTTCCGGATCAAGAAATACCTCGGCACCGTCGACAGGGGAGCGGAAACGCACACCCTCTTCAGAGATCTTACGCATTTTCCCCAACGACCAGACCTGAAAACCACCTGAATCGGTGAGAATTGGTTTTTCCCAGTGAATAAATCGGTGCAGTCCGTCATGCTCGCGGATGATATCCTCCCCCGGACGCAGCATGAGGTGAAAGGTATTGCCAAGAATAATCTGCGCACCACCTGCCATCAGCTCTTCTGCGGTCATGCTTTTAACTGCGCCATAGGTCCCAACTGGTAGAAAAGCCGGTGTATCAACTGATCCGCGAGGAAACACCAGCCTGCTTGCACGTGCCCTGCCGTCAGTCTGGTGAATATCAAATTTCACGCTTGTTGTCCTCAGGGAGAATGATCATTGCATCTCCATAGCTGAAAAAACGGTATCTTTCATTGATGGCATGACGATATATATGCTGAATTTCCTCAACGCCTGTAAAGGCTGAAACCAACATCAGCAAGGTTGATTCAGACAGATGAAAATTGGTGATCAGGCCATCCACTACCTTGAAATGATACCCCGGCGTAATAAACAATCGGGTATCGCCTGACATGGGTTTTAGCTCCCCCTCTTCTGATGCCGCTTCCAGTGCCCGCAGGCTGGTCGTTCCCGCCGCAAATACCCTGCCCCCGGCTGCTTTTGTCTGCAGAATTTTTTCAACTGTTTCTACTGATAAATCAAATGTCTCAGCGTGCATAACATGCCGATTCAGATCATCAGCACGTACCGGCTGAAAAGTCCCCGCACCGACATGCAGCGTGATTTCAGCTGTATTAATACCTTTCTGCTGCAGACTACGCAATATTGCTTCATCAAAATGCAGGCTAGCCGTTGGGGCGGCCACTGCGCCGGGTTTCTGGGCAAAAATCGTCTGGTAGCGCTCCTCATCCTGTGCATCAGCATCACGTTGTATGTAAGGGGGAAGGGGCATCCGTCCATGCTCTGCGAATAATTGTTGTAGACCACCTTCTTCGTAGCTGAATAGAAAGAAATCACTCTTTCTCCCCTCATAACAGACTGTCAGGCCATCTGCAATTAATATTTTCTGCCCAACTTGCGGTACCTTGCTGCAGCGCATTATGGCGGTAAACCGCGATTCATCCAGGATCCTCTCCAGCAGTATTTCTACCCGACCCCCTGTGTCTTTTTTACCATACAATCTGGCTGGAATAACGCGTGTATTATTGAAAACAAGCAAATCACCAGCCATTAAAAAGCTGGCAATTTCATTGAATTGCCGGTCTTCCGTTGCCAGAGAATTGCGATGGCAGACCAATAAACGGCTCGCACTGCGAACAGGCAGTGGTATCTGGGCGATCAACTCTTCCGGCAGATTAAAACTGAAGTCGGATTTTTGCATTTCAGGCATGACAGGATATTGTGGAGCGCGAATTCTACCGCAGCACGCACAGCTGCGATAGACTATACTTGCCCATCACACAGATTCCGATATACTTCGCTTCCACTGCCGGAGTGGTGGAATTGGTAGACACGCGAGATTCAAAATTTCGTGGGCTTTGCTCGTGTCGGTTCGAGTCCGACCTTCGGTACCAATAATTTATTGCCCGAGTATCTCCAGCTATAACTAAGGTCTGTACACACAGCTGCAGAAGTACCTAAAACAATAGTGCAGGATCGCTATGCATGAGAAGTATTTTATTATGCGCCCTTAACGCTGAGAAATGGCATTTTTTTTACTTCGCCAACCGCCAACCAGTTCTGACAGTAGCATAAATCCAGCAATAATGAAGATTAGTAATACTGGATAACCAGGAGACATTGCCCGACCTATCTCAGAGTATGATGTAATCTGGATCAGCGTCACGATTATCATGTTGGAGAGTATGGCAGCTAAAGCAGACAGCCCCAGGACGGTAGCAGGTCGTACTTTACACTTGATCAGCTCGTATATACCTCTGGCAGGAATCAAAAAAATGAACAATATGAAGAACCAGGGTACGAGGTGTCTATAAAAGTTATTCCATATATTACGAATAGTTCTTTTCTTCTTTTCACTATTTTTCTTATAAAATTCAGGCCTTAAGGCCTGGATACTTCCTCGATCTACTTCGATTTTTTCATTTGTAACAGTTTCGAATAATTGAAATGTCCGGAACCATCCTGCACTGAACTGACCTTCTTTTTTATAGTCAAATTTGTCGAAGGTAACTAGCCGTTTCAGATTATCATAGAATGTCGGAATGAGAAGTTTGGTAAATTCCTTATGCCAGGGGGGTACAAATGGCGACAGCAAACTTGCACATTCTAGCCTGCCTGAATTACAGGCTTTTTTTAGCTCACCACCCATTCTCTCGTAAAACTCGAATGTCTGTTTGATCGTTTTTGGGTTTTTTGACTGACTGAAATTGTAATATCCCGCTCGTTGTACGGCATCTCGAAATGCCCAGATAAAAAATGCAGCAGGAATATCCACTCGATGGCCCTGCCACTGTTTACCTAAGTTTCCCTCGAGGTACGGTCTCAACTCCTGAAAGGCAGGACTCACTGCATAGGCTTTTATCCTGGCTTCCTTTACCACCGGATAGAAACGCCTCCAGCTATTTGTCTTGATTCGCAGTAGCCCACTATATGCTGATTCGAATTCGCTAGAATGAATCTCCAGTGGCGTAAAGACGCCATAGCTCTGCCAGTTTAAAGTTGCCAGAATCAGCGTAGAGAACCAAACCAGAATCACTGGCGTAACATAGAGAACTGCTATCCTCCTCAGCTTGTAGCCCCTGTTGACCCAGACGCCATACAGGGTAAAAAATAGCAATACAAGTAAGGATGGAATGATCCATATCGCCTCTTCCCGAGTATGCCAGAATGCTGATAATGAGAAACCGAGTAATAATGACCAGAGGAATGGTTTACCTTTGCCAGAGAGTGTTCTTGCATATAGCCCGTATGCAGAAGCAATGACCAATATTGTTAGTGCCGGGTAGATACCTAACCGAAATACACGATCTACAATGATGGTAAAAGGATTAAATAGCAGGAATAAGTAGATTACAAATAACCACCCCTTGTGTTTTACATCTGGTGATATTGCAATGATAAATACCACGCAGGCAAGCGCATAGAGTAGCTGCTGTGCGGTCAGTAATGGTATACCGGCAATATTGCTCATTGCTATCCATATTGGATAGAAAACCCCCTTCATCAGGGTATATTGGCTATACTGGTCGTATCGTCCTAACCAGTCTCCGTTTAGGATGTAACTGGCAAGTGTAATAAAGTGGTTATCATCATGTGGTGCAAATACTGCTCTTAGAAGATATACGTCTGAGAGCCAGATTTTGTAGTAGGTGGTGATAATGATAGCAATCGCCAGATACACCATACTACGAGAAATTGAAAAGTATTTTTCAGAGGATTGTTCCATTTTCTCTATTTCTCCGATGACACAGTTTGTCTTCCCTGATCAGTCCTGGCATAACTGAGATAATATTCTTTATAGGAAATAGGTTTGCTAATGCTAAACAGACACTCAAGTTTTATTAATACCTTTGATCTGTTGACATACATTAGATAATTAAGATATTTTTTGTTGTCCAGATCAGGATGCATAAAGCGTTCCTGACTGGTATCAATATCATACGGATGCAAATAGGTTGTTATCGGATCACCCAGTTTTAGATGATAACGAGCAGAATAGTTTATTATCGGATAGGGTATGACCCTGAAATATACCCCACCTGCCAGTGGTAGTCGAAGAAAAGGTATAGCGTGTAGAGTAATTGGTATTTCGTATATACCCTGAACATATTTTGGTTTACGGCCAAATTCTTTCCAGCCAAACAGTGGATTGGCTGCAGGTAACACTGAACTTGAATATTTGAAGCCAGATTCTGACAGGCATCTATAGGCCCATTGTGTTTGCTCGGTAAGTGAGAAGGTAGGTGCCCGGTATCCGATCACATCCTCTGCACCTGCAGTATACAATGAGTCAAGATTTCTCCTGACATCTTTAAGAAACTCTTCCGGTGTCTGTTTGTTTATTTGAATATGTTTATCGCTATGACAGGCAATCTCATGACCATCTGCTATTATCTCTTTGATCAATGATGGGTATTTTCTCGCCACATTGCCGACGACAAAAAAAGTTGCCTTTGCATTATGCTGCTGCAGGAATTCCAGATATCGTTGAGTATTTTCAGGAACGCCCTCTCGATATGTGCTGCCATTTAATATCTGATCTCTAACGTCTTCCAGATCAATGCTGAAAAGCAAATTCCCTTTATTTTTTCTGTTCATATGGCCTTCAGCTATAACACGCTGTCGCTGTGAAAGAACGTAGGTTTGTTATCAGTCTACGCTACTCCTACGTATCAGGGACAGTTGTTCGGCAAGTAAGCCCAGCAAAAAAAACAATATTCCTGTAATGGTTAGAAGCAATGTACCGGCCTGGACACCCTCACCTCTAAGCAGAAAGGGTAAACCCCAGATGATGCCGGCCAGAACAAAAATAATTGCAAGTGGTAGAAATATCCTGTTTGGATTAAATAATATAACAATATTCAAAATCTCCAAAATTGTATCCAGTGCTGTCCTTGTATTTATAGTGCTAGTACCTGATATCCGGGACCTGATCTGTATGTCCTTCTCCAGTACAAGATGTTTTTGATTGATAAACACGAGAGTGATGATGTCGCTATATGCCATAGTATCCGGACATAAACGGATATATTTCTTGGCCAGATCAGATCTGTACACTTTCATACCAGAGTTAAGATCAGTAATTTGAAAGGACATCAGTAATTTTGCAATACTACGAATCATGAATTTACCGAAACGTCGGTACCTGGAACCTTGATGACTATCTCTCTTACCAATAACCATATCTGCATCAGTCACCATGAGATAATTAAACAACATTCCGATATCATCAAGAGAATGCTGTCCATCTGCATCAACAGTGATCAGGAATTCTGTGTCAACCCTTTCAATGGCTGTCTTGATTGCGCTGCCATAGCCCCTGTTTATTTTGTGATGTATAACTGTCAGCATGTCACCCTGATCAGCAGCATCAAGAATTTCCCCTGTAGTATCTGACGAGCCATCATTGACAACAATAAGCTTGTAACCATTTTTTCCGCAATACTCGCACATATCTTCAAGAAATGTAGGTAGCGACCCTTCTTCGTTGAATGCGGGAACAATTATCGTTAGATCTTTCAAAAAATCTCTTCCTAGTGCGTTTTTTATGTTTTCGTAATTTTACCCTGATTGATTATCCCTGCAACTATAATTGGTCTAGTCAACTACGACTCAATCTTCTCGAGATGAGTACAGCATGCCTAAAATGCTTTGCGACAATTCTGTTTTGTATCGAAACACTGCTGTCCCATAAATCTGCGGAGGGATATCTCAACGACTGAACACACCTGTAGGTTGGGCTGAAGAATGAAGCCCAACAATGTTTCTTCTGACACGCTGTTGTTGGGCTTCGTCCCTCAGCGCCAACTTACACGAGAATGACTTTTCATGTCTCTTGCCCTCAATTCTGGCCATACTTGAGTAGCTGGAACCCTTAAAAAGAGATTAGGGTGTTTTTTATGGGACAGTAATGGTATCGAAACTAACCAGTGACTAGAAGTTTTCGAACGTCATAAAAAACTGATTTACGCTTTACCCTGTGAAAACAGGTGGTTTATACTTCCAGCACCTCCTGGGTGCCGTCCCATTCACTGGATTATTTCCATGTCTTTAAATAACAAGTACGTCACCTTCCTGCTTTCTGTTTCGATATTTATCTTATTCTTTAGCTTTTTTTTTATTACATCTAATATTCTACCTCAGGGTGCAGGCCCAGACTGGAAATCGAATACCGATGTAACAAAATTTATCTATGAAAATGGCAGGCTGGCAGTTCTCCCTGATGACGAAAAGGATTTGCACTTCACGGTTTATGGTGGCACGCGGGCACTAAGACCGCCCCTTTCCTATATCGTGTCCGCAGTTGCTGCAAAAGCTCTTGCATTCACCAATCTTGATTCATATGTGCTGTTTCGCAAAGGATCCGCACTTTTATGTGCCTTAGCCCTGGCTCTAACATTTTATGCTCTGAGTATTTACTTTAACAGTTATGCAATTGGGATTTTGGGCTCCACAATTATAGGTCTAATGCCGCAATTCACTTTCATTGCTTCATATAATAATGATGACAGCGGTGCAATTTTCTCTGCCACACTTATGATTGCCGTGCTGGTTCGTATATACCGTTATGGGGCATCAAATACCAATGCAATTTTACTCGGCCTTGCTGGCGGACTAGTCGTGCTTTCAAAGATGACTGCATGGCTATTAATGCCATCTGTCGTTCTATTTCTAATCATTTTCTTCCGGTCTCCTGTGCGCTCACTACTGCGTTACGCCTCCATTGCAGGAGTGGTCTTTATTCTAGCTGGCGGCTGGTGGTTTGCGTTTAACACCTATCACTATGGGATCGATGATCCACTGCTGAAAAAAATTACCACCACAGTAATAGAGCAGCACAGGCGTCTGCCACCGGGTTCAGGTGTAGGATTTGCCGCACAGGGAATAGGCTTTTATGAATTATTTGCTGAAAACTATAAAAATTTCCTCGGCGAAACGGCTAAGGCAACCATCGGTAATCTGGACTGGCTAAAGCTAAAAGTTGGCCCGCTACAGTACACTGTCTATCTGGGTATTTTCTTTTTTGCCCTGTTCTATTATTTTTTCAGCCTATCGGCATATCTGATAAAACGATTCAGGAATGTAACCGTAAATGATGAACATACCAGGCAGTTAATATTCGAATCACTGCTGCTGTTGATGATAGTTTTTCAGATAACCATGTATACCTGGACCAATATCAATAATGATATACAGATACAGGGAAAATACATCATCCCTATTTTTCTTGCCATCCTGCTTTTATTCTTTTCCGGAATATATCGATTACCGGGAGTGACCGCCGTTTCAATCAGGAAATTGTCTGAATCGGGTTTCCCTGTAAACGCTTCAAATACTGGCAGGTTTGGTGTATTTTTGGCAAGCCTGATGTTTATTGTCTATGTACACTGGGATGCATGGCAGAATTATATCATCCCATTTTATCAACCACCTGCGTATGATATAAAGCTGGGAGAATTTCATTCTATTCCACTAAATTTAGATCTGAACCAGCGCGCAGATAATCTGGATATACGAGAAACCGGTGGAGGTATTGAGTATATTTCCACAGGTAAAGACCCAAAAGTCATCTTTAAAAAGGATATCTGCCAGAAGATTTCAACAACATCGATGTTATATCTTGAGTTTAATGCAAAGAATGCAGACACCCTCCAGTTCTTCATCGATGAAGGTGGAGGTTTTTCGGCGAATATTTCATCCACTGCTACTTATAAACAGGGAGACAACACCCTTTTGCTCCCAATTTCAGCTAACAAGTGTCAATATCTGCGTTTCGATCCATTTATCGAAAATGGGACATTCATCCTGAAGAAATTTAAGATTGCACCAATGACGATTGTCCCAAGACGAAAGAATTAATAGAGGGGCCCTTCAGTCTTACTACTTTCTTTTATCCAGGAAGAATGTCTTTAACAAGCTTGAACATTCCTGCTGTAATACACCGGTCGTCACGGTGACACGATGATTCAAATGTGGAGAATTCAATAAATTAAACACACTACCTGCCGATCCCGTGCGTGGATCAGGTGTTGCGATAACGATACGCCTGATTCTTGCTTGCACAATGGCACCTGCACACATTGGGCAAGGTTCAAGCGTGACATAGAGGGTGGTATCAGGTAAACGATAATTATTGAGCTGTTTTGCAGCATCACGTAAAGCGAGTATTTCTGCATGGGCAGTAGGGTCATCTGCTGATATTGGCTGGTTCCATCCTTGTCCGATGCATTGATTGTCAGAATTAACCAGCACCGCACCAACCGGTACTTCTTCGTGCGCTGCTGCAATTTTTGCCAGCTCCCAGGCTTTGTTCATCCAGTCTAGGTCGATATCGTCACTCTCTTCTGGAAACATCTTACTCCCACTCGAGATTATAAATAGCCCGACAAAGTCCATTACTAGCGCGGGTTTCCCAGTGGCCGATGGTGCGCGCCAGATGGGTAAGCTCGGCGCTGGTGGGCGCCTTGACCCAGCGGAACCGGGTGCTTCCATCGGAATGGTCAGTGTACACACCATCGAGGAACAACATATGGAAATGGATATTCAGATTGAGTGCCGAGCCAAACCGCTGGATGAGGGTGACCGCCCCGGTCCGGGCTGTCTTTTTTGTCAAGCCCGCTTTCTTGATCAGATGGGTGGCAATCACACGGTAGACAATGCCGAGCACCCCGCCCGTGACGGCCGGGTGGATTACCAGGGTGCCCGACTGTTGCTGAGGCACAGATCTACCAGGTCGTCGAGGCGCGCGGTCCCGGCACACATCACGGTATCCGCGCCACCCCAGTAAATCTTTACGCCGCCGTCGTCATCCGCGACTGCACCGCAGGTAAAAACGACGTTGTGTACATAGCCCGTGATCTCCCAGGGATCCTCTGGGGCTAGCACCCATTCATCCGAAACGCCGATAATCTTCGCCGGATTGGCAAGATCGTGCAGCGCCACGCCGAGACGATAGACTGCCCCGTCCATGGTCTCGAATACCCCGTGGTAGATGCTGAGCCAGCCGCGTTCGGTGCGGATCGGTGTCGCACCGGGACCGATCTTCGACTCGTCCCAGTGATACGGCACCGGCTTCATCACCACCTCGGAATCGCCCCAGTGCACCAGGTCCGGCGACCATGACAGCCACACGGACCAGGGGCTGATCTCCGAATGCGGTCGGTCCAGGCGGGCGTAGCGGCCGTTGAACCGCTGCGGAAAGATAACGACATTGCGCATGTCCGCCTGGGTGATCAACGCCACGCGCTCAATGGATCGGAAATCACAGGTCCTGGCCAGCCCGATACGCACACCGTGGCGCGAATAGGCGCTGTAGGTAATCAGGTATTCCCCGTCTATACACGAGATTCTGGGGTCCTCCACCCCAAAAGCCTCGTATTCACCAAAGGCGCCATCTGTCGACGGCACCAGGAACGGCTCCGGGCCGACCGTAAATTTGAAGCCGTCCTCACTCTCGGCGATGCCGATGATCGACCGGCCGCTACGCAGGTGGGATCGAAACAGCATGATGGTGCGGCCGTCGTATTGTGTCATGCCGGCGTTGTGCACGGTCTCCACCGGGTAGGGGATGTCGTCCCGCGTAAGGATCGGGTTGTCCGGACAGCGTTCGATGATTGGCGGTGGTTTAGCTGCGGTCATAGTCATCCTCCAGCCGGATAATATCGTCTTCCCCGAAATAATCTCCCATCTGCACCTCGACCAGAACCAGCGGGATATCACCGGGGTTCGTGATCCTGTGCACTGCACCCTTTGGGACATCCACGGACTGCCCCGGCCTGAGCGGGATTTCCTGATCCCCCACGGTGACCAGCGCTTCGCCACTGACCACGGTCCAGTGCTCGGCCCGGCGCCGGTGCTTCTGCAGGCTCAGCCGCTGGCCCGGTTGGACGATGATCTCCTTGATTTTGTGATCATCCCGCTCGAGCAGGTTTTCATAGTGTCCCCACGGCCGATAGTTCTCCCGCTGGTCGAGGATGCTCTGGTAGACCTCCAGGTAGGCGCGTGCCATGTGCCGGCTGGTAAAGCGCTGTTCCACCTCGTCCCGGCAGGCGCGCCGGTCGAGCGAATCAATCCTGTCCACCGCCTGTACCGCGGCGTTCACATCGGCCACGATGAATCCCGTCTGGCCGTCGCGAATGAGTTCCGGCATTGAGCCCCGCCCATAGGCGATCACCGGCGTGCCACAGGCCATGGACTCGACCACGCTCAACCCGAACGGTTCGTCGAAGTGAATCAGGTGCAACAACCCCAGCGCACCGCCCAGAAGTTCCTGTCTCTTCTCCGGCCCGACGGAGCCAACATATTCCACCATGGATCCATCGATGTGCGGCTCGACCTGTTCCTGGAAGTATGCCTCGTCCTGCACGATCCCGGCAATCACCAGCCGTAGTCCGGCCCTGCGCGCCACCTCAATGGCATCGTGGACACCCTTATGGTGGTGGATACGCCCGAAGAACAACAGGTAGTCTCCCGCGTCTTCGCGGTAGGGGAATTGTGCGAGATCGATGCCATGATGGATGGTTGCGGCGTAATCGAGTTCACAGCTCCTGTCGGCCTCACTAATGGCCACATAATAGGTGCTGTCATTGTACTTTTTATAAACGGGCAAAATCGACGGCGAAGAGAATCCATGGATCGTCGTGACCAGCGGTGTAGGGGTAAAACCGCTGTAACTGAGCGGCAGAAAATCGAACTGGTTGTGGATGAGGTCGAACTCATCCGCCCGCCTGAACACCTCGGCGATATGCAGGCATTCCCAGACCTTGGGATCAATCGAGGGGTCTTCTGAGTAAGGGCGTTCACAAACCCAGGAAAGTTTACCACGGGTAATGGAATCCCCGGTCGCAAACAGTGTCACATCGACACCCATCGCCACCAGCTGTTCTGTCAGGAGGCTGACCACATTTTCCCACGGCCCGTAATGGCGTGGGGGTGTGCGCCAGGACAAGGGACTCAACATCGCAATCTTCATAAAAGAGGCCTGCGTGAACACCTGCGCGCGATCCACGCGCCAGCGGGGTGTTGTTATGATCAGGAACAAATCTGATAGCACAGTAACACGATTTGCCTGACGGGCTACAATAACAAAACACCTGACAAAACGAAACCACCGCCCATTCAGATAAGGCTTGGACAGGGTGGAAATTTTACCCTTGCTGCCGCTAAAGATAGTATAGTGTGTTGAAACAAAAATAGTCTAATCTATTGCCAATTCAACTATAATCCGATATAGCCTGCCACGCAGACCGAACCAGGCGCAGAGGGCTTGTACCACGTGGAAGCAATGAAAATGGAAAGCAGACCTGACCCCACCACTCCACTCGCGCGGCGCAAGTCGATCGTGATGAAGGCGAAGATCAGTCGCGTCATTACCCGGCCGTATCTGCCGTCCGGTGAAGAACGCATCCAAAAAGTTATCCAGCGGGTGTTGAGCCTGGACGAGAATGAGGCGGATACGGTGCTGGAAACCCTCTTGCAGGATTTTTCCCACCGCCACCGCTACTTCAGGGAGACCCTGGAGCAAAATTTTGCACGGGTAGCTGACTTTTTGCCGGATATCGATCAGGTATCGAAGCAACGGCGGCTTCTGATCGGCGCGTACTTTACCGCGGAATACTCAGTGGAGGCGGCGGCGTTGTTCAATCCCTCAATCGTTCAGGTTCCGAACCAGGAGGCGGATCCTGAAGGCACCTGCCGGTTTGTTATGAGCTTCCGTGCCACTGGTGAAGGCCACATCTCCTCCATCGAGTTTCGCAGCGGGGTTATCGATACCAACAACGATATCTACTTCGATGGCCTGAGCGACTACGTAGCAACCCCGGAAATCCACCCCAACCCAAGCTATGACCGGCACCTGTTTCGGCTGAAACTCCAGGAGATGGGGGCGAATAATGCGGTAACGCACCAGCTTCTAAACAGGCTGCCGGACAATTTCACCTTCAACGATCTGCAGGGAAAGATCGCCGAACTCCAGAACAACGGCCAGTTTCCGCCACAGGAGCAGACGGATGCCATTGACATGGCAATGTGGCTGGCGCAATCCAATTACCAGATTTTGTTTCGCAAGGAACACGCAATTTCCGAGCGGGTGATCTTTCCCGTGTCGGAATCCGAGCGCAAGGGGATCGAGGATGCCCGCTTTGTACGTTTCGTCGACGACGACGGCACGGCGGTCTACTACGCCACCTATACCGCGTACAACGGAGAGACGATCCTGCCGCAACTCATCGAGACCCGCGATTTCCTCTCCTTCAAGCACATTACGCTGAATGGAGCCCAGGTACAGGGCAAGGGCATGGCCCTGTTCCCGAGAAAGATTGGGGGCAACTACGTGATGCTGTCGCGCCAGGATGGTGAGAACAATACCATCATGTTCTCGGACAACCTGCACTTCTGGCAGCAGGCCCAGATTCTTCAGGAGCCTGAGTTCCCCTATGAATTCATACAGATGGGCAACAGCGGCTCACCCATCGAGATGCCCGAAGGCTGGCTGGTCGTGACCCACGGGGTGGGTCCGATGCGGACCTACAGCCTCGGCATCGAGTTGCTCGACCTGGACGACCCGACCCGGATCATCAACCGGATTGAGGAGCCGATCCTGGTGCCGAATGCGTATGAGCGGGAGGGGTATGTCCCGAACGTGGTTTACAGTTGTGGCGCACTCATCCACCAGGACGAATTGATCATCCCCTACGCCTCGGGCGACCAGCGCTGCGGCATAGCAACCCTGCAGCTACCACAGCTGATGGCCAGGCTGACAGCACGGTAGGGAATGGTAGTCGTCGCTATTCCGACGATACTTTCTGAACATCAAGCCGGGTGGGCTCTTCCTCCGGTGTAACCCGATCCCAGCTGCGGTGGTTATAGACGGCGAGCAGCGCCATGAGCCAGCAAAGCGTGGACTCTGCGCCCTGATTTTCATTCGCGCCCTGCGCTTCCAGCCCGTCCCGGCAGCCGCCGGTCGCATAATCGCAGAGCGGAACCCCCAGATCGTTCTCGCCTTGGTACCAGTTGAGACAACGGTAGGCATAGGTAATCCATTCCTCATCCCGCGTGCAGTTGAATGCCTCGATACAGGCGTCCACCATCGCGGCCGCCTCGATGGGTTGTTGATCGAATCGCGCTTTTTCGCCGCCTCTGGGAAACCAGCCGTGATTGCCGATAGCGACAAAGTGCCGGCCCTTCTCATCGGTCTGAACCTGCTTCAACCAGTCGAGAGAGCGCAACCCCATCTCCAGCATCTCGCTGTCGGGAAGCCACTGCCCAGACAGCAGTAAAGCCTGTGGCAACCGGGCATTGTCGTAGGTCAGGATGTTGTCACACCAGGGCCAGTCTTCGCTGGCGCACCCCAAGGGCACTTCCTGCGGGGCGAAATCCCTGAACCGCTGCATCAGTCGTTCCGAGAGTATCTTGCGCATCATTTTCGCGCGGCTGTCCCCGCTGTAGCGGCCCAGATAGGCATGAATACCGATAATGGCGAAGGCAATCGCCCGTGGGTGGGTGAAATGTTCGGTGGCGTCCAGTGCACGATGGAACAGGTCGACCGAAAAACCCACCTGCCCCTTATCCCGCCCCAATGCCACTGCGACGCCCAGCCCCCACACCGCACGACCGTGGGAGTCCTCCGAACCTGTTCCCTCTAGCCAGTAGCGATCATAGGACATAAAGTTGCGGAAGCGGCCGGTCTGGTCATTGAAGGCGTGACCCAGAAAACTCAGATAAGTGGCGGCAAGGCCGCTTTGTGCTGAATCCAGAGGCTGGAGGTCCTGTAGCGTGACCGCGACGATCAACGCGCGGGCATTATCGTCCACGCAATAGCCGTGTGTCCGGTCTGCAACCGTGTACTTGGCGTGTTGCAACATACCCGTGTCATCGGTCATCCGGCGTAAATAGTCCAGCTTGATCTCCGGTAGCCGTTGCTGGCGTAGTCCGAGGGTCTCCAGCCCGCGCCTGGGTACGTTCTTCCTCAATCGCTGTCGTTTGGCTTCTGCAAAGGTGTCGAGATAGCGGCGGCCTACATCACTCCAGACCATTTTGCGACCGTATTGATAGGCCCTCTCCTGGATGGCGCGGCACTCATCGGGATGATCCAGGAGGTCGATGACTTCCCGCGCCAGAGCGGCCTGATCCCGGAATGGAACCAGCCTGCCCCGATCATCAGCGAGCAACTCCTGAGCGTGCCAGAAGGGTGTGGATATCACCGCTTTGCCCATCCCAAGCGCATAGGCAAGCGTGCCGGAAATAATCTGCGCCTCATTCAGGTACGGAGTGACATAAATATCTGCCACACCGATAAACTCCAGCAGATCTTCGTCGGCAACGAAACGATCATGAAAAACAATGTGCTCCGAAACGCCGAGTTCTTTTGCACGCCTGTGAAGGCTGTTTCTGTAATCCTCCCCATCTTCCATCTTAAGGTGCGGATGGGTGGCGCCTACCACCATATAGATGACCTGCGGGTGGGCCTTCACGATCTCCGGCAAGGCATCTATGACCACCTCAATGCCCTTGCCCGGCGAAAGCAGGCCGAAGGTCAGGATGACTTTCTTTCCGGATACGCCGAACTTGTCCTTGTAGGCATCGGATTTGACAAACGGCACGTCAGGGATGCCATGATGTATAAGGACAATCTTCTCCTCCGGCACCTGGTAGATATCGCGCAGGAATTCGACTGAGCGTTCACTCATCACCACCAGCCGGTCTGAGAACTCGGCAAGTTGCATCATGATGTGCCGGTCCTGAAGGTTCGGATCCTTCAGGATTGTGTGCAGAGTCGTCACAACCGGCATATTGAGATTACGCAGCAGCTCGATAATAAAGCTGCCCCGCTTGCCACCAAAAATACCGTATTCATGCTGGAGACAGATCACATCCACCTGGTTAAGGTTGCATAAGTCGGCCGCCAGGCTGTATTCGTTCAGTTGAGACTGGTTGATCTCGAAGCGCACCTGAGACGGGTAGGAATAGCCTGTTGGCCGGTCGTTCATTGCGACCGCCCAACAGGCTTTGTCCGGTGCATTCAGCGCGATGGATTCAAGCAGGTGGGTGGTGAACGTGGCGATACCACACTGCCGGGGGAGGTGGTTGCCGATGAGGACGATCGACTTGAGAGCCTCCCATTCTGGTCTTGAGCCTGTCGTGCCGAAGTTATCCATAGACGCCTTTTTTTTGCCGGTATTGTTGTGCCGGTGGGTGAATGATTCGATGTTGATACTCCAGTAGTCGAATGCCGCCAGATTGAGAAGCGTACTGCCACTCGTCAGCTGCCCCTATCTTACATGAATTCAAGGTGATTGGTCGGCTGGACGCCAGGCACCGCAAAACCAGACCACACGTTTTTAAGGTACGTGATATTTTTAACGCCGATGGGCGGTTACACACCTGCCTTTTTCACGTACGGTATTTTTTTAGAGACACCCTCATCTCGTTGGCGATGTGCTCGAAAGCCTCATACAATAAGTTAAAAGCCCCCTACTACAACTTACATCATAATTCCATTATTCCTGACACATTAGGGTGCCTATCAACACGATAGCCTGATTCAACCACGAACTGTGTCCCAAACATCTTTAAGTTTTCAACTAAATTTTTGCAATATTGAAACCCCGTCTGAGCATCCATTCTTTCCTGGTGTAGGCTTTTTTGCAGCTCGGTTTCAGATAAATTATCTGCCAGACAGGTCACACTCGTCGGTTTTTTGTTATAAACGTGCGTGTTTAGATCGCTCTCGGCTCGATGCCCCTGAGCATAATAATCCACAACCATCTGTATGGCTAAAAATTGGACTTGCGGTTTTTCACTACCCAGCATCAAGAGATCAAAAAATATTTTTGGTAAGTTGAGATCACCCTGACCCATTTGAACTCCCAGCTGTGCCCAATATTTGTCGCTCCTGGCTATGAGGACATCCTTGCAATGCGCACCGCGAATATATTCCTGTAAAACCATTATATCGTCTAACGGCTCTCGGCCAGCTGTAACGGGATTGCCAAAGTCAAACAAAATACCAAGACTGGGATTATTGACGGCCTTAACAATTTCCAGCATTTCAGGACCTGTTAAGAATTCGTGTTGCTCCAGAAGAAGTTCAATACCCCATTTTTCCACCAATTCAGCGGCGTAACAAAGATCTTTAATCGCTTGCTCGACAATTTCAGAAAAAGTGCCACCCAATCTGATGTAGCAACGAATAACCGGAACGCCCATGGCACGGGCAACGCGAACCGCTTCTTCAATTTCGCTTTTATCCGTGGAACTAATATCTATCTGTAAGTCGAGCCTGCGCTCTTTTTTCTGGTATGCAAGATCACGCAGATATTCGTCCGATTCACCTGTCAAGCAAATACAAGGATCGCCTTTGGCTACATGGAGTTGCGCGCCCGCAAATCCCCACTTTCGCGCATAGGCTAAAAATTCATCGATGGTCAGCTGGTCATGCTTGAAATTAAGCTCCAGACTATAACGGTTTAAATACCAAATAATATCATCAACCCGAGTGACAATTATTTTTGCCAAATTTTGATCCAGTATTGGAATTGGAATTCCAGCTACAGGGCCTCCCGATGGGTTAAGGAATTCCTGGAATTGTTGATTTGCGATCACGCTAGAAGGGGTAAATGTTGATTCATTTATTTTGCCAAACTTGTTAAAATTATTCATTTTTAGTCCTGTAATGATTGCCATCTACAACGTAGGCGTTCTACCTGGCGTGGTTAGCCTTGCTCTACGAGATTTTAACTATTTAAGGGAATTCTAAATATGAAATGTGTCAGTTTGACTACATTGAAATGATTAGAGCGAGAATACGTCTGTTCGTTGGAGCAACATAACGGGTTAATCCAAGTTCCCCTAGATCGTGGGACTCATCAAAAAGAGGTTATGGCGTCACTTTTCTCTGGTTGAAAAATTGTTAAATTATTCGTAACTATTCGATCTAATCAACCTGAATTCGGGATAAGAAAAACCGGTTTCATTACCGGGGCATTAAGCATTCTCTCATACGTAAACACTTAATTTTGTTCTTACCGTCTTTTATTCGGGAGTCTGAACGGCTTAATTTCTTATCCCGAATTCAGGTTAATCAAAGATATCGACACTGACTTTAGATCGGGTTACGAAGAAACTCAAGAGTCCCGAATTCTTACCCGGACGTGATGCGGAAAACGTCCATTCTATCAAGGTCTTGTCTTTGAGCAATGAATTTCGCAAAGCTATGGCTGTGAGAGTTCGCCAAGAGAAATTCTACGAATATCTCGTTCGGTAATACTTCCAGAAGTGATTACCTGGGGTTTGATGACATGGTGATTGGCGATCCAGGGCAAATAAGCCCGGTGCCCGAACCCGCCACCCTCGCACTATTCGGCATCGGTCTTGCTGGTCTGGGATTTGCCCGAAAGAAAAGAAAATCTGCATAACTTCAACTTAACCCGCTTCGGCGGGTTTTTTATTGTCTGATTATCTGGTGTGGTAAGTGCCCGGTTGTGGCCGATAAAAGGCCTTCTCTGAGAGTATAGAAGATATAGAGAGTATAGGAAGAATAAACACCCTTTTTGACCAAGTCCAGCGGCCGTTCACAGCCTATGCCCTGCGCGGTAGCCGTTCGACGCCGAGGAACCCGGCCTGAATTCCGCTTCCAGCGCCAACAATCGAGGATCTTCTGGATCACCACCGGATCTTCGATGCAGGCGAGAGCCTGCCTCGCGAGCGTAGCGAGTGCTTTGGGCATGACTTTGACTGGCCACCGCATTCACGACACGTCTCGATGTCGATGCCGAAAACCCGCTTCAGGCGCTGCGCCCAGGTTAATGCCAGGGTGGCATGTATCACTCCCACTCGATTGTAAACGAGCCGGGAAAAGCCAGTATTGGTGCGGGTTTCAGTGTGGTCATAAGTATCAATACCATGAAAAATACCATGATAAATGTTTATTGCTAATTACCACTATCCAAAGCCAGCGCCGTGGCAGATACCATTCCCGACTACCTTTACAATAGACCTATATATGGACTATATTTAGTACCAATTAAACCGGCGAGGAAATACAAACCATGAAATTGAGTGAATCGGTAAAACCCATCAGCTACTTGAAAAGCCACACCGCCGAGGTTCTGCGGGACGTCAGCGAGGGGCAACGTACCATGGTGATCACACAACACGGCGAAGCCAGGGCAGTGCTCCAGGACATTGCCAGTTATGAACAAACCCAGGAATCTCTGGCGCTGCTCAAGATGCTGGCCCAAAGTTCCAAAAGTATTCAGGAAGGCCGCAGCAAACCCATCAAAAAAGCCTTTGCAGATGTTCGCAAACATATTCGGGAAATCACTGAGTGAAACGCTATCGTGTCCGGCTTACCGAGGATGCAGAGCAGGATCTGATCGACATCTACCACTACATTGCGTTCCATGACTCCGTGGAGAACGCAGATTATGTACTGGATCAGCTGGAATCACTCTGCTCGCGGCTTACCGATCTGTCCGAGCGGGGCCACGTTCCGCCCGAGCTGGTTCGAATCGGAGTAACAAACTATAAAGAGGTCAACTTCAAGCCGTATCGTGTTATCTACGAAGTGATCCGGCAGGATGTTTTCATTCATTGCATCCTGGATGGCCGCAGGGATATGCCATCATTACTCGAGCGACGCCTGATTCGTTAGAATTGTCCCTGGAAAAACCCACCCATGGTTTACCGACAAACCAATCATTGCCTGCCAGTACAGTTCACTCCCATTCAATAGTGGCAGGAGGTTTATCTGAAATGTCATAACTAACACGGGCGATACCATCGATTTCGTTAATAATTCGACGGGACACCAGATCAAGAAAATCGTAAGGCAGATGTGCCCAACGTGCTGTCATGAAATCGATGGTTTCTACAGCTCTGAGAGCAACAACATACTGATATCGACGGTTATCACCGACTACGCCTACAGATTTGACTGGTAAAAAGACCGTGAATGCCTGTGATACCTTGTCATAGAGGTCATGGTTATAAAGTTCTTCGATAAATATATAGTCTGCCCGGCGCAGAAGTTCTGCAAATTCCTTTTTTACTTCTCCGAGTATACGCACACCCAGTCCGGGACCGGGGAATGGATGCCGAAAGACCATCTCGGTGGGCAAACCCAGCTCGACACCCAGTTTACGTACTTCGTCCTTGAACAGCTCTCTTAGTGGTTCGAGCAATTCAAGGTTCATATCATCCGGCAGGCCGCCGACATTATGATGTGACTTGATTACTTTGGCCTTTCCCGTTTTTGAACCTGCAGACTCAATAACATCGGGGTAGATTGTCCCCTGGGCAAGCCACTTAACATTCCTTAACTTACTGGCTTCTTCATCAAACACCTCAATAAAGGTGTGACCGATGATTTTTCGCTTTTTTTCCGGGTCGGCTTCACCTGCCAGGCCACTCAGAAACCGCTCCTCGGCATCAACACGAATCACCCGCACACCCATATGCTCGGCAAAAGTGGCTATCACCTGATCACCTTCATTTAGGCGTAGTAGTCCGTTATCGACAAAAACGCAGGTCAGCCTGTCGCCTATAGCCTTGTGTAATAGGGCGGCAACTACTGAGGAATCAACACCACCAGAAAGACCAAGCAGAACTTCATCATCACCAACCTGGCGACGTATGTTTTCGATGCTGTCCTGTACAATATTCGCCGGGTTCCATAATGCCTCGCAGCCACAGATATCGTGCACAAAACGGGCAAGTATACGACTACCCTGTTGAGTATGAGTCACTTCAGGATGGAATTGCACACCATAGTAATGACGTGATTCATCTGCCATCCCTGCCAGCGGAGCACTATCCGTAGTAGCAATGACTGAAAACCCTGGGGGTAGTCTGGAAACCCGATCACCATGACTCATCCAGACATCCAGCAAACCATAGCCTTCTTCCGAAGTATGATCTTCAATATCTTTGAGTAGCTGAGAGTGACCACGCGCCCGTATCTGGGCATAGCCATATTCATGATGAGATGAGCTTTCCACTTCTCCACCCAGTTGAGCCGCCATGGTCTGCATGCCATAGCAAATACCCAGTACTGGCATGCAGGAATCAAATACCAGTTGACTGATCTTAGGTGTATCGCCTTCAATAACACTCTCCGGCCCACCAGACAAAATATATCCCTTAGCGGCAAACTCTTTTATATGAATCTCATCAACATCGTAGGGAAAAATTTCGCAATAAACACCTGCCTCCCTGACTCGCCTGGCAATTAACTGCGTATATTGAGAACCAAAATCGAGAATAAGAATCCTGTCGGAATGGATATTGTTACTCATGATTCAGGTATATCTGGAAGGCGGCATTATGATGATGGAAGTATCAGGAACGGTAGTTGGGTGCTTCTTTGGTAATGGTGACGTCATGCACATGGCTTTCAGCCACACCTGCACCCGTTATGCGAACAAATTCAGGTTTTTCTCGCATTTCTTCTATTGTTTTACAGCCGGTATAACCCATGCTGGAGCGTAAACCACCCAGCATTTGATGCACAATGCCCATCATAGCTCCCTTAAAAGGAACTCGACCCTCAATGCCTTCCGGCACAAATTTGTCGACGTTTGCTGTGTTTTCCTGGAAATAACGATCACTGGAACCCTGTTGCATAGCACCCAGCGAACCCATTCCACGATATGATTTGTAGGATCGACCCTGATACAGTTCAATTTCACCCGGAGCTTCTTCCGTACCGGCGAGCATGCTACCCACCATGATGCAGTGAGCACCTGCCGCAATGGCTTTTGCCATATCACCTGAATAGCGAATTCCACCGTCTGCGATCAGCGGCACACCCGACTCTTTAAGTGCATTTGCCACGTTACTCACCGCACTAATCTGCGGCACACCGACGCCAGCTACGATGCGGGTTGTACAGATTGATCCAGGACCAATGCCAACCTTTACACAATCTGCACCAGCAGCCACCAGGTCAAGAGCAGCAGCCGCTGTCGCAATATTTCCACCTATTACATCAATATGTGGGTAGTTCTCTTTCACCCAGGCTACTTTTTCCAGCACGCCTTTCGAATGACCATGAGCTGTATCTACAACAAGTATATCTACCCCGGCCTCTGCCAGTGCAGCAACGCGTTCTTCAGTATCAGCGCCCGTACCGACAGCAGCACCGGTACGCAAACGCCCCTGATCATCCTTACAGGCCAGTGGTTTATCTGTAGCTTTCTGTATATCTTTAACCGTAACCATGCCGCGCAGCTGGAAACTGTCATTTACCACCAGAATTTTCTCAATGCGATGCTTATGCAACAGGGATATAATTTTCTCTTTACTGGCACCCTCTTTAACCGTAACCAGCTTATCTTTTTGTGTCATCATGCTGGATACCGGATCATCCAGATGCGTTTCGAATCGAAGGTCTCTGGCTGTAACGATTCCAACAAGATTAGTTCCATCCACCACAGGCACACCGGAGATTCCGATTTCCTTGGTCAACTTCATCACATCTCGAATGCTTGTAGTAGGATCCACTGTATAAGGATCAGTAATAACGCCGCTTTCGTATTTCTTAACTTTGAGAACCTCTTTTGCCTGCAATTCAGCATTCATGTTCTTGTGGATAATCCCAATTCCACCTTCCTGAGCGATAGCAATTGCCAGGCGCGATTCGGTTACCGTATCCATAGCGGCGGAAACCAGAGGTATATTGAGTTCTATATTACGTGAAAGCCGTGTTTTCAGATTGGTATCACGAGGCAGGATATCGCTGCGTGCTGGCAGCAGCAGGACATCGTCAAAGGTAAGAGCTTGTTCTAGGTTTTGCATTGCAAGATTATATAGATTGACTGTATACGGGTAAACCTGCCAGACAGGGTTATTGAAGAAATTCTGAGAATTAATCAGGAATAAAGGAATATTCACTGGATTTTACTTGACTGGAGACACATTATTGTTGATTATTAGTGTACATAAATATAAATTTTGAACCAATTGAGAGGATTCCTGATTATGAAGAAAATTTTACTTGCAGCCTTTGTCACGTCTGTTTTCGCTGTTAGTGCATGCGCCTCGCCTGGAACTAGTGCCAAAGCTCCTGATGATGGCTGGGCCAAACAGGTCGCTACAGCTAAAGCTGGAATCAAAGCACTTAAGAAAGAGGACGCACTGTGGCGCGATACGCATAAATTCCTTAAAAAGGCACAAAAGGCATACAAGGCTGGTGACAAGAAAAAAGCCAATAAGCTAATGAAAAAGGTCAACAGCCAGATAAAATTAGCGGGCCTTCAGCATGAGAGTCAGAAAAATGCCACGGTTCACATACCTCAGTAGTAGTGACCTGTAAGTTACTTTAAAATTTTTCAACTAAGCCGGGCAACGCCCGGCTTTTTTGTTCTTCCATTTCACTTTCGCTCCCTGCTGCTATGCATACTGGCAAGACTATCTATACGGTTTCACTGCTGACAAAAGAAGTTAAAAGGCTGCTGGAAGCCAGCTATACTAATATTCAGGTAGAAGGAGAAATATCCGGACTCACCCGACCTGCATCCGGTCACCAGTACTTCAATTTAAAAGATGAGAATGCACAGTTGCGGTGTGTATTTTTCAAAAATAGTGCACGTCTTTCACCTGTTAATCTGGCAAATGGCATGCATGTGATACTCTCGGCCAGAGTGAGCCTTTATGAACAACGCGGTGATTTTCAGCTCATCGTACAGGCCGCAGTTGATGCGGGAGAAGGCCTGCTCAGAAAAAAATTCGAACAATTAAAGGCACGACTTGGCGCAGAAGGATTGTTCGAACTTACAACAAAAAATACTTTGCCGTCCTTACCAAATCGAGTAGGTATCATTACCTCAGCGACTGGCGCAGCAATCCATGACATTATCTCGGTCTTTAAACGACGCTACCCGGCAATACAATTATTGATTTACCCATCCATGGTACAGGGTGAGCTCGCCGCCGAATCTCTGGTGACAGCAATCAACACTGCCAATACTCGCAGAGAGTGTGATGTACTTATTCTTGCTCGTGGAGGTGGGTCCCTGGAAGATCTGTGGCCATTTAATGAAGAAATTGTTGCCAGGGCTATCTACCACTGCAAAATACCGCTGGTTTCTGCAGTCGGCCATGAATCAGATTTCACTATTAGTGATCTTGTTGCAGATATTCGCACTGCCACCCCAACAGCCGCAGCGGAAATGTTATCGCCTGACCTGGAACAATTATCAAAGGTCTATACTAGTCTGCATACAAGACTAACAAATGCATTAAACCGTCACCACGAGGCCGCAAACCAGCAATTTGACCACTTACACTTACGACTAAATGTATTCAAGCAGCAAACCGATCGTGCCGGATACCGCTACAGCATTTTATCAAAGAGATTTTCCAGGCTTTCTGCTCCACTAATAAAAGAACGACAGCATCAACTTATCGCATTGGCTACTCGCATTCATCGACCAGACAGTTCGCTGGGGCAATATTCTCAGCACCGTCTTAATCTTGAACTGCGGCTGGATAGAGCAATAAAAAGCCATATTTCATCTTCATTGTTCTCTTATATTAGTCAGAACAAACGACTATCACATCACCTCCCGGAAAATATTGTGCAACATAAATCTATCTACCATGGTGCTGTCAGTAAGCGCTTATGGGCTAAAATACCAGAGTTGTTGCAGCATAGGCGCAGTCAATTGGAGAGCAAAGTATTTGCATTACAGGCACTAAGCCCATTGCAAACCCTTGCGCGAGGCTTTGCTACATTACAAATACTCGGAGAACAAAAAATTGTGAGTTCAGTAAATCAGGTGAAAGTGGGTGATGAACTGCAGGCAAATCTACAGGATGGCTATATACACTGTAAAATTAATAAGGTTCAAAGAGCTATCTATGACTAAACAAAGCAAGTTCAGACTTTTCGTCTATTCAGTTACAACGCTGCTATTCTACTCAGTATCCGGGTTTTTACCTGTAAGTGCATTCACTGAATCTTCTGTACCCGGCGGAGTAACTATCGTTAACCTGGGATCGGCGTCAGAACCAAGGCCTCAGGCCCGCTTCGGCTCAAAAAAAATCATGGTCATTCAACGGGATGGAAAATGGAAGGGCCTGGTCGGCCTTTCCCTCAAAACACTGCCGGGAGATTACATCGTCAGTTATAAGGCAGGGGAAAAAAGCAGTTCTGATAATGAGATATCCATTAAAGTACAGCCTAAGACGTACCCGGAACAACGAATTAAAATGAAACAGAAAAAATACGTTTCGCCGAACGAGGAACAACTCGCACGAATAAAAAAAGAAAACAAACATATGGGCAAGTTGTTTAAAATCTGGCGGGATACAGATGTCTCGGTCGATCTAAGCTGGCCAGTCAATGGGCCTGTAAGCAGTCCTTTTGGTCTAAGGCGATTCTTTAATGATCAACCTCGCAACCCCCATAGTGGCATTGATATCGCAGCGCCGGAAGGCACAGACATTAAATTGCCTTCAGACGGCACCATCATTGATACAGGAAATTATTACTTCAATGGAAAAACAGTTTTTGTTGATCATGGCCAGGGTATGATCAGCATGTTCAATCATATGAGCAAAATTACGGTAAAGGCAGGCGACAAGCTAAAACGTGGCGACAAAATTGGCGAAGTTGGCCAAACAGGAAGAGTCACGGGGCCACATTTGCACTGGAGTCTCAATTTAAACCAGGCCAGAGTAAATCCGATGTTATTCCTGCCGGAGAAGAAAAAAGGGAAGTTTTAGGTATTATGATTTACGGTTTACGGTTTACGTAAAACCTAATATGTAAATCGTAAAACGTGTTTTTAAATCGTGGTGCTCATTTCTGCCTCAGCAGAAACCTTGGCAACCAGGAGATCCTGTGAAATATCTCTCCAGTTGCTATCACTTTGGTCAATCAACTCAGACAGCTTCTTGCTGAGCTTTTGATATTTTAGTTCACTTTCTTCACGCACCATATTGGCTGCTACTTCGAGGAAGTTAATTACAGCTTCCAGCTTTTTCAGCTTTTCACGCTTGTCCCTGATATCATAGTCTTCATTTTTATCCTCGAAATACTGCTGTGAATTCGTTGACATCATCGTGACGGCTTTCTTAAAGCTATTGAAATCAAGCCGAAACATCCCGTAGGCACGCTGATATAGCTTGAAGTAGTCCATCAAGAAGTCTTTTATTTTAGCCAGACGACGGTGCTTCTTAAGTGCCGCCACAAAAAGTGTGAATACATCATCGTAATCTTCCCTGATCAATACATCTCTCTCTTTCACTTCTCGCATAGTCGGATTCATGGCTTGCTGACACATTGTATTGATTTCTTCCAACAGCTCATCGATTTCTCTTTCCTTTAGTTTAGCTTCGCGCTGAACCATGGAAAGATTATTTCTTGCTTCTGCATGGTCAAATGTCTGAATAACCTCATCCTTGATGGTTGATTCTATTTCTGACTGTGGGTCATTCCCAAGTGTGCCTGCCAGTCTCTTCTTCAGCCTGACACTTGCTTCCTTGGCAATCCGATATTCATTTGCTCGTCTGGACTCTACTTCCTTAATTTCCAGAAACTCCGCCATACCGCTATTGAATGTTTTTACCTTGAGCAAAAATTGATGGGTAAAGTTCATAAAAGGGGTAAAAAAATCGGCGCTTTCCTGAGGCGTCACTTTGAGGCGATCAAAATAACTGCGCAAGTAGGAAACTTTTCGAGCAATAATTTCTGTACTACTTTGAATTCGTGTGCTTATTTTTGATAAATCACTAAAAGCAGTGTGCATTTCTTCATTGAAACGCAGAATCTCAATAAGCTTGCGCAACATTGTTTCTTCGCCGCTGGTACGAAGGAATAATGCCTGCAGGCTCTGTTTTGCATCACGCATCTGGGACTGTGACAGAAGATTATTCTGTTCTGTGTACAGAAGTGCTGTCATAACGATCAGCATTTCCTTCTGTTTTTCCCCGATTGATGTATTTCCTATCTGATCCATTGCTATTTCGATGAAATTATCTTCAAATAAACTACCCCGCAGCAAGCTGACGGGGTATTAAATGTAGGTGCGAATTCATTCGCACAGCGATGCCAATGTTTATGCACATTGTGCGAATGAATTCGCACCTACAGTTTTCGTGGCAAGCCACGGGGAATTATGCCCATAGGGATTAATGTCTCTTTATCTGACATCGTGCTAGCACATTAGTGTTATCTTATGTATAAATAGCGCCATACTAGTAAAGAATTTAGTTGACTGGGGTTTGAATGTCAATCTGTTAAAATATTTCCATAAATAAATTAATCACTTCCATTGTCTATTTAATGTTTTTTCCCAGGCTTTTTACTCCTTCCTGACGACCGCCTTTCATATGGGTTGACCCCCGCCCTCATTTCAAGACGAATTGGGGTACCCTGCAATTTGGCTGCTTTTCTGAAGGTGTTTATCAGATACCGCCGATATGAGCCCGGTAATTTATTTAGTTGATTGCCATGTATCACAATAACAGGTGGGTTATGCCCTCCCTGGTGGGCAAATTTTGGTTTCATACGCCGGCCAGAGATCATTGGAGGAGGTGTTTTCTCAATAGCCTTTTCCATAATGCGAGTAAGAAAAGAGGTGGGAAGATCCTTCATTGCTGCGTCATAGGCACGTTCCACTGCTGGGAAAATATTTCCTACGGCAGTACCGTGCAATGCAGAGATATAGATAAGTTCAGCAAACTGAAGAAAAATCAGTTTGCGATTGATGTCATCTTTTATTCTGAGCCGCTTATCAGGGCTTAATCCATCCCACTTATTGACAATTACAACCATTGCCTTCCCCTGCTCAATGGCGTAGCTTGCAAGGGTAGCATCCTGATCTGAGATTTCCCGTTGTGCATCAAGCATCATCAGTACGACATTCGCCTGATCTATCGCCTGCAATGTCTTTATTACAGAAAACTTCTCTATTTTTTCATCAACCTTACCTCGCCTTCTCACACCGGCGGTGTCTATCAATGTATAGTCTTTACCCTCTCTCTCAAAAGGAATCCTTATGCTGTCTCGTGTAGTACCGGGCCGGTCAAAAACAACAACGCGCTGTTCACCTAACAAAGCATTTATGAGTGTGGATTTTCCTGCATTCGGTCGACCGATTACTGCTATAACAGGCCCTGAACCCTCGTCTTTATCTGACGATTCTGGAAAACCACCCAGCACTTTTGACATCAGGACTGAAACGCCATGCCCATGTGCAGAAGATATCGGCAGGGGTTCACCCAGGCCCAGAGCATAAAAGTCTGACATCAGCTGGTCAGTATCCAGGCCTTCTGTTTTGTTCACAGCAAGGCTTACACGTTTGTCGAGCTTTCTCAGACGAACCAGGATGCGATCGTCAAGTGACGATAAACCCGCACGACCGTCAACGATGAATATTATGGCGTCTGCCTCATCAGCGGCATCCCACGACTGTTTTGACATTATGGATTGTAAGGGGTCAGTGCCATCATCAAGGCCACCTGTATCAATTATGATAAAGGACCTGTCATGATACCGTGCATTGCCATAAATACGATCACGCGTGATCCCCGGCTGATCGTCGACCAGGGCATCCCGACTACGGGTCATGCGATTAAATAATGTAGATTTCCCTACATTTGGTTGCCCTACAAGGGCAATTACAGGTTTCATAGCTAATTATTGCGGGTATTTTCGTAGCGATTCCGGCTATTCTGTCAACTTCCAGGCATAAACATCACCATCTACAGTCTGAATCCAGGCAGAAAGTCCCCGGGTAACCGGTTGTGCAAGTAATTCACTGCCGACCTTTGCCCGACCCACGATTTCTCCTGTGCTGGCCTCAAGTACGTGTAGATAACCACTTTTATCTCCAATCAGTATATAGCTACCCATTACAGCTGGCGGCGTCAGGCCTCTGTTAGTTAATTTATCCTGCTCCCAGACAGTCTTACCCGTTTTCTGGTCAACTGCGAAAATAACATCTCCTTCACCTATTATGTAAAGGTTCTTATCATCTGCATCCATATCTTTGTTAGTAGATATTTTATTTTCCCAGATCATCCTCGCAGAAGGCGCATTGATAGCAATAACTCTTGATTGATAGGCTGCCGTATAAACCGTATCGTTAATTATAATAGGTCTTGCATCAACATCTGCCAGCCTTTCAATCTCTGTTTTACCAACAGCATCCCCTACCCGTACTTCCCAGAGTCTTTGTCCATTATCAAGCCGTATCAACATCATCTTGCCGTTATCAAAACCTGCAAAAACAACATCACTAACGACCAGAGGGCGACCTCTACCACGCAGCAGTAGACGTGGCGTAGACTCCTGCAAAGTCCAGACCGGTGAACCATCTGTAGCAGATAAGCCGACCAGTCGATCGCCTGACGTTGGCACAACAACTATATTCTGTCCACCTTCCGGGCTGGCAAGCACGCCACCCTTTACTTCACCTACCCACGCTGGATTCCCATTACTGGCATACAATGCGACAACTTCACCATTCTCAGTTCCAGCAAGCACAAGTCCGTTACCGTATCCAACACCGGCAGACAGTGCCAATTTTAGCTTTCTGCTCCAAAACTGCTTTCCTGTATCTGCATCAAATGCAGTAATTTCGCCTTCTGAGGATGCGGTATATAGGGTTCTATCGACAAGTATTGGCTGAATCTGCTTATTATTTTTTTTAATTTTTCCACTGGAAGCCCTCCATACCCGTTGTAATTTCACCTTTTCGACAAATGATTCCAGCTTTGCAGGTTCTGCCTCATTATCCCCTTTCCCCATGCCGGGGATCACTCCTTTGATAGTTGAGCATCCAGCAAGAAAAATCAAAACAGAGATGAGTATGAGAATTTTTGCTTTCATGAACTAGTGTCCGTCGCAATAGCATCCAGTTTCATCTTCAAGACCGGTTCATACATTGAGCCTGCAGACAGGCCGTCTATAGCAGCACGGTAAGCATCCCGAGCTTTATCTGCTTGCTTCAGGCGAAGATAAATATCTCCCCGCATCTCATAATAATGTGATTCAAAACCATCCATATGCTCTACGCTGAGCAATGCAAGAGATTCATCCAGTTTCCCATCAATCATTAAAATGCTGGCAAGTCTTAACCTCGCTGTATGCACGGTTTCAAACTGACTGGAGTTATCTATCGCCCAGTTTAATTTTTCTTTGGCTCCCTCAATATCTTTGTTGTCATATGCAATACGTGCCAATATCAATGCAGCTTTACCAGAATAGGCTGTGTCAGCATAGTCATCGATTATTTGTTGGCCCGCATTAATTGCCCGGGCAGTGATTCTGTTACCCTCAACATCATTTTTCTGCATTTCATAATAAAGCTGTGATGCGGCTTCAGCTCTGCCTGTTTTATACCCACCCCACCAGTTAAAGCCGATAATAATGGATAGTCCCAGTACTACTCCCGTAATAATAGCCGCACGATTTTCCAGCCACCATTTTCTTGCTTTTTCCTGCTCATCGTCTTCTACAAGGTTAAGATCCACTATTTCACTCCGTCTTTTTAGTGTGGTGTATTAAATAACTGCTGATTTCAGTAAGCAGATTTTCTATAGGTACTGAAAATTGTATACCATTATCCAGCTGTTTTACCGTCACTGAATTTGTCTGTAATTCATTTTCACCAATTATTAATGCAAGTCGGGCTCCACTGCGATCGGCCTTTTTCAACTGACTTTTAAAACCTGTGCTGCCAATGTTGCTAATCACCGAAATACCCGCATCGCGCAGTTCCATTGCCAGTGATATACCAATTTCCAGGGCAGATTCTGAAGTTTGAACGATGTAAACATCCTGCCTTTCCCGGTTCTGACAAAGTTGCTCGATTGTCAACAATTCAACCAGCCGCTCCATGCCAATAGCAAAGCCTGCGGCGGGAGTCGATTTGCCACCCAGCTTCTCAACCAGCCCATCGTAACGTCCACCACCGCAGATGGCACTCTGGGCACCCAATTTATCGGAGGTCCACTCGAAAACGGTGCGGCTGTAATAATCGAGGCCACGTACCAGATTTGGGTTCCGAATAAAGCTAATCCCAAGCTTTCCCAGTAACAACTGGACCCGTTCAAAATGTTCTCTGGATGCATCATCCAGGTATTCAAGTATATCCGGGGCAGATCTGTTTAATTCAATGACAGCCTTGTCTTTGCTATCCAGGATACGCAACGGGTTTATTTCCAGACGACGCAGGGAATCAGCGTCCAGGCTGTCCCGGCTAGCCTGGTAGTAGTTGACCAGTGCATCACGGTATTCCATTCTAGATTCTGGGCTACCAAGCGTATTTATTTCGAGCTTTACCCCAGTCAGTCTGAGTTTTCTCCATAACTGGCTGGTCATTGAAATAACTTCCACATCCAGATCGGCTTCGGCCATGCCGAAAGCTTCCACACCTATCTGATGAAACTGTCGATAGCGGCCTTTTTGCGGACGCTCAT
Organism: bacterium BMS3Abin11; assembly: GCA_002897635.1. Taxonomy (NCBI): domain Bacteria; species bacterium BMS3Abin11. The sequence goes on from BDTD01000009.1 coordinate 118,226, forward strand.
GACGAAACATAGGTCCGAAGTACCAGACACGCTGAATTGCGTTGTGCAACAGGCCATGCTGTAACATGGCACGCACTACCCCTGCTGTTGCTTCAGGTCTGAGAGACAGTTGATCACCATTTCTATCATGAAATGTGTACATCTCCTTTTCAACAATATCAGTTGCTTTACCAATAGATCGCGCAAACAATTCCGTTTTCTCAACTACTGGAAGCCTGATCTCGCTGTAACCAAATTGATTGAAAACCACACTGGCCGTTTGTTCAAGGTGTTGCCAGCATGTTAAGTCATCGGGAAGCTGGTCATTCATACCCCGAATAGCCTGAATGGAATTTGACATCTATTTACTGGTTCACAGCTTCGCCAACAGTAAAACGCGCAAACACACCTCTGGTATGGGCTGGAATATCAATCGGTTTGCCGTTGAATTTAACATTTACTCCCTGTGCAAAACCAAAAAATAATGATATAGGTAATTCCCCGGCAAGTGCGATCTTTTCACCTGCTTTCACTGTCCGGTAAAGTAGTTTTCTGCCATTAGCATCGCGCACATCAGTCCAGCTATCCTTGCTATAATTTATTAAAAGGACACCGCTACCAGTGTTATTTTGATCGTTACTGGTATTAGTTGCTTCGATAGTTTGTGCAATATTTGCAGATTTTACAGAAGCAGATATTTCTGACTTAGCCTTTATTTCTGAAGCCACCTCCTGCTCATTCGCTGGAGAAACAGGTAATACATTTAAACCAGGATCAACAGCCGATTTATCCAGATTAAGGGTGCTTGTACCAACAGGGACTTCTTCAAGGCCTGGTTTTTCATCTACTACTGGTGGGCCTGAACTGCTGTCAGCTAGCGGGAGCTCATCATAGGGTACCAGCACCCAAACCGCACTCAAAACAATGACAGCTACAATGCTTGCTACAGCAACTAGCCACACTACCCTGCTTTTCTTATTTGTTTCGCTTTCAGCAGGCATGCTTACCGGTGTCGGTATTGTATCCTTAGTGCGAATCAATCTGGCAAATGCCATCAAAATATCATTTTCAGGCACACCAACCAGCCTGGCATAGTTTCTCAAATACCCCCTGACATAGGTTTCTTCAGGCATTTTGGAATAGTCATCTTCATCCAGTGCAAGCACCTGAGATGGTGTCAGCCTTATTTCGTAAGCAATATCTTCCGGACGAAGGTTTTTTTCCTCCCGTGCAATTTGCAAGAGCCTTCCCGGCCCCGGCACTCGGTTCTTACCATTTGGGAATATTTCTTCATTCACAGCTGTGTTCTCATGTATTAGTGATCAAGCTTTATTGCCTGGCTGGATCGTGGGTACATGCTACGTAATTTTAGGGCATAGCTTGCCGCTGCATTCTTGTCTCTCAAAGTCATTTCAGTCTGATATGCGATATATAGAATTTCTGGACCTCCTCTGGTAGCAATCTGAAAATAGCGCTGATACCAACCACGCGTTTCCAGTGGTTTACCATTTCTATAGCTTATTTTGGCCATTTGCAGCAGAGCATCAGGGTAATTCGGGTTAATTCTTAATGACTGGCGCATTGCATTTTCAGCTTCTTTGTATTTCTCCTGTTTATTGAAGCAGGCCCCTACATTCATCAGCAGCCTGGCCCTTGCTGTATACAGCACATTGTTTAGCAGGGACCGATAAAGTACTTCTGCTTTCTTGTATTTCTCATCTCGACATAAGCGGTTCGCATAATCATGCTGGGCGCTCGGCAAGGGATTCGGTTCAGCTATCGCCTTCTTGAAATAACGTTCTGATTCCTCCGGTTTCTTCAACCGTATCTGAATCAACGCCATGATGTAATTTGCTGATTTGTTATTCTTGTCAAGATCCAGAGACTTTTTGACCTCCTCAATGGCAACATCCAGCTGGCCACGCTGCAAATAATTACCCGCCAGATCAGCATGGATTTGTGCCCTCTCTTCAGGGGGTTTGACATCTGGCTTAGGAAATGCGCTTTCTGTGACGCAACCACTGAGTAAAATCAGAAAGATAATGATTAAGGAAATTCTCAATGTAAGTCCCCTGCCAGTTGTATCTGATGGAATCGTTCTGAACGTCGTGTTCTATCTCTGAATTCACCAGATAGTTGACCACAGGCAGCAGCAATTTCCTCGCCTCGAGTTTTTCGTGTGACTGTCATAATCTCATTCTGCATCAAAATATCGCGAAAACGGTTTATACGCGACAGTGGCGAACTTTTATAGCCACTGTTTGCAAACGGGTTAAACGGGATTAGATTAATCTTACAGGGAACATTCGCTACAAGTTTTGCCAGCTTCCTGGCATGCAGGTCGGTATCATTCACATCGGCCAGCATAACGTATTCAAAAGTGACCTTCTGATGTGGCAGGCCTTTTGTATAATCACGGCATGCCTGCATCAATTTTAAAACAGGGTATCTCCTGTTAATGGGAACCAGTTTGTTTCGTAATTCATCGTCCGGAGCATGCAGGGAAACTGCAAGGCTTACCGGGCAATCCTTACTCAAACTTTGCATTTCTGGTAATAAGCCTGAGGTGCTTAAGGTGACCCGTCGTTTTGACAGGCCGTAAGCGAAATCTTCCTGCATCAAAGTCATTGCCTGAATAACATTATTGTAATTCAATAGCGGCTCACCCATACCCATCATGACAACATTGGTGACAGGTCGTTTATTGTCGGTACTTACCAGTAGCTGATTTGCCAGACGCAGCTGTCCGATTATCTCTGCCGCCGTCAGGTTGCGGTTAAACCCCTGTCTGGCTGTGGCACAGAAACTGCAGTTTAGTGCACAGCCTACCTGTGAGGAAACACATAAAGTCCCGCGACCAGATTCCGGTATAAAGACGGTTTCAATGCTGTTGCCGTCCTCCAGTCTCAACAACCACTTACGTGTGCCATCTTCCGATATCTGATCGTTAATAATTTCAGGCACTACGAATGCCGCCTGGCTCGTAAGACTGGTCCGAAGCGACTTGCTCAGGTTTGTCATTGCAGAAAAATCATAGACCCCCTGCTGATGCACCCATTTCAGTACCTGGGTCGCACGAAATGCTTTCTCACCCATAGAGGCAAAATACGCCTCCAGTGCCTGACGGTCATGTCCTATCAGGTTCAGCAGAGGTGCTTGTGCAGGTGAAATATCAGTCACTGGTGATTCCATTTCTAAATTCCGGTGCGTTCTGTTAACGGGAAAAAGCACTAACCCGGAAAATATATTAATAACAGCGCCCAACTCATTGAAAATATAAATAGTCTTTCACAGGAAAAAAAGAACTTTAGGGCGTGTATTCTACCTGTCTGGCGCAAGGTGGGCAATTAATCTGGCACCTTCGATGCCAGTAATTTGTGCATAAACCAGATCCCCCGGAACCGGATTTCCCCCCTGGACTACCACCGGCAGGTATTCTGCTGACCGACCAAATGACTGATGAGGGTGATTTTTTTCTGGTTTTTCTATCAGTACCGATACCCGATGCTGCTTTTTAAGTGCACCGATAAACAGTTTATCGCGTACTTTCTCACCTGTTTCAATGAGGATGCGTGTTCGTTTTTTTCGAATATCATGGGAAATCTGACGGGGAATCCGTGCCGCAGGGACGCCTGGCCGGTCAGAATAGCTGAAAACATGCGGAAAAGCGATATTCAGGCGCTCAATCATCGAGATACTATCTTCAAAGGCCTGCTCTGATTCAGTCGGGAAGCCAGTCATGATGTCAGCACCGTAGACTGCATTCGGGATTCTTTCTGCAAGCGCAGCCACCCTCTCATACATCAATTCTGCCGTGTAGCGTCTTTTCATACGTTTTAGAATAAGTGTGTTACCACTTTGCAATGAGAGATGAAAATGCGAGCATATTTTCTCTTCACCGGCCAGCACCTCAATCAGTTCTGTATCCAGGTAAGACGGGTCAATCGAGCTGATACGCAACCTGAAGTCGCCAGAAATACTGCAAACCTCACGTAACAGGGTTGCCAGATTATAGTGCTGCTGATCGTTATCAAGCCCATTGCCATAACTACCTATATCCACCCCACAGAGGACAATTTCACGATAGCCATTTAACACCAGCCTTTCTATCTGCCGCCGAATCAAGGTAATGGGAATGGAACGGGAAGGCCCGCGTGCTGTATGTATTATGCAATAAGTGCAGCCCTGATTGCAGCCCTGCTGCACCTGCACAAATGCGCGTGTGTGGCCATCGCAGCTTTCAATAATACTTTCCGGCAGTGATACATGCTCATTTACATCACCGACCAGTACAGGCGGCAACTTGCCCAGCATGAGGTCCGGCAAAAGATCATGCAAATCCAGTTTTCGATCATTACCCAGTACCAGATCAACACCGGGGATATCCGCGCAGGCCTCTGGTGAAATTTGTGCATAGCAGCCAGTTACTACAATCAGCGACTGGGGGTTCTGCCGGATCAGGCGACGCACCGTTTGTCGGGCCTGTCTATCTGCTTCCCTGGTAACCGTGCAAGTATTGATGATATACAGATCAGCATGATCAGTATGTCCCACCTGCTGCCAGTCTATATTCTGCAAAGAATGGCCTATCAGGCCGGATTCAAACAGATTGACCTTACAACCAAGTGTCGTCGTGGCGAATGAATATTGCTTCAAAAGTAGACCTACATACCGTATATACTGTTTACGAGTATATTAGGTTTTATGTTTTAGGAGTTACGTAAAACATAAAACCTAATACGTAATCCGTTCCTATTCCCGTTCCTCAATCCAGGCCATCTGGATTGCTTCAAGAATTCTCTCACTACAATGTTCGGGATCATCATCAAAGCCATCCAGAGCCATCACCATTTCCATCAGCTGAGGAAAAGCAAGGGCCAACGGATCAACGTCAGGGCTGTTGTCAGCCAGTTCGATTGCAATATCAAGGGTATCCGTCCATTTCATCGACATTTCATATCTCCTGCTAGTGCTCCTTCAACCTGTCATTATCAGGTTGAAGGAGCACTATTGGTTCTCAGACACCTGGTTAATAGTGTATTTGGGGATTTCTATGACCAGATCTTCATCGGCGACGATAGCCTGACAGGAAAGGCGCGAGTCGGGTTCCAGACCCCAGGCCTTGTCCAGCATATCATCTTCATCATCCGTTGGCTCATTCAGGGAATCAAAACCTTTCTGTACAATGACATGGCAGGTGGTGCAGGCGCAGGCCTTTTCACAGGCGTGCTCAATCTCTATGCCGCTTGCCAATGCTGCATCCAGAATAGTCACCCCGGGCTCTACTTCTATTTCTATCCCCTGCGGGCAAACCTCATCGTTCGGCAGAAACGTCAATTTTGTCATCATCTACTCGCTGAATTCATTAATATTATGTCCTGCCATCGCTTCCCGGATACTGGCGTCCATGCGACGCGCAGCAAAGGGTCCTGACAATTCATTCAACTCATTGATTGCCTGTTTGATGTTATCTGCGTCACCCTTTTCTTTAATTTGCTGAAGCGACTTCATGCACTCCATCAGAGCGCTGCGCTCACTTTTATTCAGATGGATGTTACCATTTATAGCCAGGGCACTTTCCAGTGCACTGATAGCGCGATCTGCTTCTACCCGCCGCTCTACCAGCTGGCGAGCCTGGATATCATCGCCGGCATGTGCAATAGAATCACGTAGCATTTGTTCAACTTCTTCATCGGTCAGCCCATACGAAGGCTTCACATTCACCTGGGTTTCAGTGCCTGTGGTCGCCTCACGGGCACTGACACTTAACAGGCCATCTGCATCGACCTGAAAGCATACTTTTACACGTCCACTGCCAGCAGTCATGGGAGGAATCCCTCGTAACTCAAAGCGCGCCAGTGAGCGACAATCAGATACCAGCTCACGTTCCCCCTGTACAACATGTATTGACATCGCTGTCTGCCCATCTTTATAAGTGGTAAATTCCTGAGCGCGGCTAACCGGTATAGTCGCGTTTCGCGGAATAATCTTTTCGACCATACCCCCCATGATCTCAATACCGAGAGAAAGAGGGATGACATCAAGCAATAGCATGTCATCAGCAGCACGATTTCCGATTAGAATGTCGGCCTGTATGGCGGCCCCTATGGCGACAACCTGTTCAGGATCTACATCGGTATACAGTTTTTTAGCAAAAAACGATTCCACTTTTTGTTGCACACTGAGTACGCGAGTCGATCCACCAACCATCACAATGCCATCGAGATCATCTTTCTCCAGGCCGGCATCTCGTAGGGCTCGCCGACAGGGGAAAAGTGTTTTATCAACAACTGGAGCAATAATGTCATTCATAGTTGCACGATTGAGGGTAATTTCACTGCTTGAATTATCTGGCAGCCTGAGAGTAATAGTGGCCGTGGAATCTTCCGTCAGTGACTCTTTGGCTTTACGGGCAGCGGCCAGTACCAGACGTAGAAATCGACTATTCATCGAGAATTCGCTGCTATCCAGGTGCTCAAGAACCCACTCCGCGATCAACCTGTCCATATCATCGCCACCCAATGCGGAATCACCTGCGGTGGCAAGAACTTCGAATACACCCTTATTCAAACGTAAGATAGAAATATCGAAAGTCCCACCACCGAGATCGTATATCGCGTAAATGCCTTCATTGCCCTGATCCAGACCGTATGCAACTGCGGCAGCTGTTGGCTCATTAAGCAGACGCATGACATTCAGTCCAGCCAGCTTTGCTGCGTCCTTTGTGGCCTGCCTTTGTGCATCATCAAAATATGCGGGGACAGTGATTACAGCACCAGCAAGTTCACCGCCGAGTGAGATTTCCGCACGTTTCTTTAATGCAGTAAGGATCTCAGCACTGACTTCTATCGCGCTACGAGGACCATCTACGGTTAAAATTCTTGGCACATTGGCTGATTCGTCATCAAACTCGTAGGGCAGATGACCTCTTAAAGACTTTATATCCGCAATCTTGCGTCCGATCATACGCTTTGCCGATGCGATGGTATTCATCGGGTCTTTTACAGCCGCATCCAGTGCTGGATAACCAATATCCGGCCCATCATCCTTGCGAAAACGTACAACGGATGGCAGCAAGCCTCTGCCTTCTTCATCTAACAGCACTTTTGCCCTGCCACTACGCACCGTAGCAACTAGAGAGTTTGTTGTGCCCAGGTCTATACCTACCGCATTTCGATGCTCATGTGGATTGGTGGATTTACCTGGTTCACTAATTTGTAGAAGTGCCATCGATGATCTCTCGACTGTTAATCTTTTCGTTTAGAATGGCTAAATAGTCAGAATAATGCTTCTTCGGCATCATCAATTTCAGCTCGCATACGACTAAGAAACTGTAATTCTCGTACCAGGTGCCGTGCCTTATCCAGAACGGGGCCCTGATCGCTCATATTATCCAGTATCTTTCCAATACTTGCTTCTCTTTCAGCATACTCGTTGTTCACTTTTTCGGACAGTCTGCGAAGTGCATCCATTGCAGATGCACCAGATGACTGAGCATTTTCCAGGTCTTCGCGTAATTCGATCTGCTGCATTAAAAATTCGGGATCCATGCGAGTATCAAGCTCTTCATCGGTGCTGACATTTAATAATGACAGCATATATCGCCCACGTGAAACTGCATCAACCAGGGTTGTATAGGCTTCGTTGATATGCGCCGCATATTGAGCAGACAATCGACGCTCCTGTTCGCTTGCACTGGCAAAATTATCAGGATGGAATTTTTTCTGCAGCTCACGAAAACGATCACGTAATTGATTTTGATCGAGTGTATACGACGATGCTATACCAAATAGATCGAAGAAGTTATTTTCTAACTGTCGCAGCATGATATGAAATATGCGTAACTTATGGGTAGGAAAAGCAGTACAGCAATGGATCGACTAGACGGTAAAACTTTCCCCGCAGCCGCAGGCATCTTTGACATTCGGGTTATTGAACTCGAAACCCTCATTCAAGCCATCCCGCTTATAATCAAGCTCTGTACCATCTAGATAAATCAGGCTTTTTTTGTCTACAACGATATTGACGCCAGCTGACTCGAAGACCTCATCGGACTCTTCAATTTTATCAACAAACTCAAGTACATAAGAAAGCCCTGAGCAACCGGAGGTTTTAACAGCCAGTCTCAGACCGGCTGCACCGCCTCTTTTTTCAATAAAATTATGGATATGATCCGCCGCATTTTCAGTTAGACTTATAGCCATCTTAGTTCTCCGATTTAGTCGTGCACATTTTCTGTCGAAACAAAACTAGTGTGCAAGCCACTCTACCTTAGTCAGATCAACACCTTCTTTATACATATCCCATAGAGGAGACAATTCACGCAATCTGTCAATATTTTCACGCACCAGTTGTATCGCCCTGTCTATATCCTGTTCGGTGGTAAAGCGGCCAATGCTAAATCGTATGGAACTATGTGCCAGTTCATCATTCCTGCCCAGTGCACGCAGCACGTAGGACGGTTCCAGACTGGCCGATGTACAGGCTGAACCCGATGATACGGCGAGACCTTTAAGTGCCATGATCAGCGATTCGCCTTCAACATAATTAAAACTGATATTGATGTTTCCAGCAACGCGATGCTGAAGATCTCCGTTAACATAGACTTCTTCTATGTCGCTGAAGCCCTCAAGTAAACGTGTACGCAGTTTCAGTATCCTTGCTGTTTCCTCGGCCATTTCATCATGTGCAATACGAAACGCCTCACCCATGCCGACAATCTGATGCACAGGCAGTGTACCTGAACGCATGCCGCGTTCATGGCCACCACCATGCATCTGCGCCTCAATTCTAATGCGTGGCTTACGTCTCACAAAAAGGGCGCCCACCCCTTTAGGACCGTATATCTTGTGAGCAGAAAGTGAAAGCATATCAATATCCATTGCTTTGACATCCACAGGGGTTTTACCGGCACTCTGGGCCGCATCGCTATGAAAGATAACTTTATGCCGGTGAGCAATCTTCGCCATCGCAGCAATATCCTGAATAACACCAATTTCGTTATTCACATGCATAATACTTATCAAAATTGTATCCGGACGGATAGCCGCTTCCAGTTTACCAAGATCAAGGAGTCCACTATCCTCGGGGGCCAGATAGGTCACTTCAAAACCTTCACGCTCAAGCTGGCGACAGGTGTCCAGTACTGCTTTGTGTTCTGTCTTGCAGGTAATAATATGCTTGCCTTTCTTGCTATAGAAATGCGCTGCACCTTTGATTGCCAGGTTATCAGATTCTGTCGCGCCCGATGTCCAGATTATTTCCCTGGGATCCGCATTGATCAGGTTGGCAACCTGTTTACGTGCCAGCTCAACGGCGGCCTCTGCCTCCCAGCCATAAGAATGTGAGCGAGAAGCAGGGTTGCCAAATTCACCATCCATGGTCATGTAATGCATCATCTTTTCAGCCACCCGTTTGTCAACCGGGGTAGTCGCAGAGTAATCAAGGTATATTGGTTTCATTTCTGTTCGATTTGTAGTGTTAGTCCATTACGTTTATATAGAGCTTATAGTAACCTTTTTCTTTTCTTCCTGGCGACTGGCCACTTCCTGTACGTTAGGCTGGTTAACTAGATCACTGAGTGTGATATTGTAAAGAAATTCGTGAATGCGGGTACTGAGGTCTTCCCACAGATAGTGGGTAAGACAGCGGCTGTCTTTATCACAGTTTTTCTCACCACCACAACGTGTTGCATCAACGGTTTCATTGATTGCTGTGACGATTTCTGCGACATGGATATTTTCCGGCTCAGTCGCGAGACGGTAGCCGCCACCTGGCCCACGTGTACTCGTCACCAGACCTTTTCGCCGCAGGCGGGCAAACAATTGTTCCAGGTAAGAAAGTGAAATTCCCTGCCTGCCCGCTATGTCTGAAAGCGTTACAGGGCCATTTTCATAATGGATAGCAAGATCAAGCATTGCCGTTACTGCATAACGGCCTTTCGTAGTCAGTTTCATAGTGATAACTCGTGCGTTAAAATAATGATATAATTCGAGATATGTTATAATGATCTATTATCTAATACTTGACTGTTTTAGTCAAGTATTACCAATTATTCTTTCTCACCATATTCACTCGTTTTTTATTCCACCGGAACTGAGTTCATCAACATCAAGCTCAGGCAGTTCATCCAGGCCATCTGCCATTCCCGCCTGCTCCAACTTTCCATCGATTAAATTAATCCGCGAATCAACTGCATGTAAATGTTCAAGTATGCGATTGACCGCCTGCGCTACAGGGTCTGCAGAGTTTTGTGTTTCACCATAAGCGGTAAAACCTATTTTCTGAGCCTGCTCCTTACGTTTTTCTACGACACTTTCATCCGGTTCGGTGACGATATGACCGGGAATACCGACTACAGTAGCCATGGCCGGTACATCTTTGACCACCACTGAATTTGAGCCAATTTTTGCACTGGCGCCAATTGTTATCGGCCCAAGTATCTTGGCCCCGGCACCGATGACAACATTATCTTCCAGTGTCGGGTGGCGTTTGCCTTTTTTCCAACTCGTTCCACCTAATGTAACGCCATGATACAACGTACAGTCATTACCAATTTCTGCCGTCTCACCGATCACCACACCCATGCCATGATCAATGAAAAAGCGGCAGCCAATGATGGCACCTGGATGAATTTCAATTCCAGTTAGCCAGCGAAAAAGATTGGATAATACTCGCGCCAGCCATTTGAGCCCGTGACGCCACAGGAAAGAGCTCATGCGATGCCCCCAGAGTGCATGCAAACCTGGATAGGCGGTGAGTACTTCGAGCGTATTCCTGGCTGCAGGATCACGCTCGAAAACACATTGAATATCATCTCTTAGTCTTTGTAACATATCACTTAATCTGTTTTTTATTACTGTTGTTATACCAATTTAATTTTTCATGCAGTTTGACTACATGCCCAACAATAATCAGGGTTGGGGCTTTCACTTCATACAGCCGTACGAGTTCCGGCAGGCTGTCAAGATCACCAATATAAACCTTTTGCTCCGGTGTTGTACCCTGCTGAATTAGCGCTGCGGGTGTAGTCGGTGGCATATCATGCGCTATCAGCTCCTTACAAATGACATTGACTGCCTGTAGCCCCATATAAAATACAATAGTCTGATTGGGCTGAGCCAGGGCCGGCCAGTTGAGATTGCAAGTACCATCTTTTAGGTGGCCAGTGACAAACGTGCATGCCTGAGAATAATCTCTGTGAGTCAGAGGGATACCGGAGTATGTGGAGCAACCTGAAGCCGCAGTGATAGCCGGCACCACCTGAAATGGAATCCCCTCTTCCATCAGGCCCTCTATCTCTTCACCACCACGACCGAAAATGAACGGGTCACCGCCCTTCAGGCGCAATACTCGATGCCCCTCCTTCGCCAGCCGAATCAGCAACTGGTTGATGTCTTCCTGTTGTATAACATGGTTATTACGTTCTTTACCCGCATAGATGCGTTTTGCATCCCGACGCACCATATCCAGAATTGGTTCAGACACCAGCCTGTCATAGACGACAATATCGGCCTGCTGCATAAGGCGCAATGCGCGGAAAGTGAGCAAATCAGGATCGCCCGGGCCAGCGCCCACCAGATAGACCTGCCCAACATCATCCTGTGCGGCCCCTGCTTTACTTATTTCCTCTGTTAACGCCGATCTTGCCTCATCATCACGACCGGCGTAAACCAGCTCTGCAATACGCCCCTGCAATATTCTTTCCCAGAAAAAACGCCGGGATTCAATATTGGTAAAATGTTTTTTTACTGTTACGCGGTATTCCTCTACCAGGCTTGCCAGACGGCCCATGGCTGAAGGTATAAACGATTCCAGGCGCCCGCGTAGCAGACGCGCCAGCACGGGTGAGGCACCACCCGTTGATATGGCAACCTGCACCGGGGAACGATCAATGATCGATGGCATAATAAAGCTGCACAGATCCGGATTATCTACTACATTGACCGGAATACCTGCATCCTGAGCTATAAACGATACGCGTTCATTCACCTTTCGATTATCAGTTGCTGCGATAATAACAGCCTGGCTGTTAATATCTGAATCTTCAAAGTCACGCTTATGATGTGTAATTTTATTGTCTGCTACTTTTGCATTAAGCTCTTCACAAAGACCCGGTGCTATGACCGTTATGCTAGCGCCGGCCTTATACAGCAGCACTACTTTTCGGGCCGCAACCTGACCCCCGCCAACAACCAGGCAGTTACGTTCCTTCATGTTTAGAAATATGGGTAAAAAGTCCACATCGGGCTCCAACTGAGCATGCATTGAACAAATAACCGAGTAATTTTATCAAATACTACAGGTTCAGGTCTAAATTCTCTTTGAATTATTTTTTGTAACTACCGAGGCTAAAACGAATCTGCCTGTGTAGGTGCGAATTCATTCGCACTTGTGATTTACATACTTTTGTGTGCGAATGAATTCGCACCTACACAATAGAGTCATGTTGTTTTGAAATTCTAAGGAACCTCTGATTAATTCTGGACGAAGTAGATTGCGATCTAAAATATTCAGGTTTGAGGCGCAAATCACACGTAATAGCTAGCTATTGCGAAGGTTTGCAACGAAAAAACTGGATATTTTAGGCGTAAGATACGAGTTCATGAATTGATCAGAGGTTCCCTAATTCTGTTGCCGGCAACTTGTCACTTCGATACTTTCAAAATGTTCTTTCAACCAACGATGCACCAAATGAGATGTATAGCGCTTAAGGTCTTTCTCCACGCCATCCCGATTCACAATTTGCGCTGTCATTTCCAGTCTAACCTTGTTCGGAGTAAAGTGCTCGGCAAGCTTTTTCTGCGCTGATGGCTTCCCAGGACGCACCCTGGGCATGGTGTAAAGCAGGTTTTGCATGGCGTCAAAACGTAAACTGTTAAAAATGGGGCGCAAGCGTTTACGAACCTCCTCCCACACCAGCTTTGTTGCTAACCAGGCAATATTATCTGCCGCATCAAGTAAATCTGCGTCAATACCTCTTGCAGCCTCCTGAAAATACTCCATCGCAGGGTAATAGCCGAGGTGGTTCTCTTTCTCATAACTTGCCACCTGCTTTGCCATCTCCATCCCAACCACAGCGGCTGCAGCTGCTGCTGAATGACTATCCAGGTCCTCCAGCTTCACTGTGATAAGAATGCTTAAAGATACATTAGTGATTTTCATTAATATCTGTTTCAAGTTTCAGGTTTCAGGTTTCAGGTTTATTAGGACTTGAAACTTGAAACTATTTTTCTTCCAACTTCGCCACCATCCCCAACAACGGCTCACTAACCGGCTTGATACGCTTACGCATAACCGAACCAAGACATTCAGCACCACCAAACAAAGGATCCAGCAATGTCTCACTCATTTGAGCCAGGCCAAGCATGGCCAATACACGATCTTTACTATCCGGAAAAAGCGTGTTTATCTCCCTGACCTCATCAGTAAGATGACTAAATTCTTCACTACTATCCCCATCAAAAACTTCTGAGTTGAACATTTGAAGATATTCAATACTACGAAAGCTGCGTGACAAACCCAGACTATCGAACTTTTGGCCAATGGCATTGAATAGTGTGACCACAACATTCTGCTGTGATGGCCTCTTTAGTGCCAGTTTAATAATGTGGAAGAATGACTGACCATTTTCGCTGTGGCACCAGAGGTAGCATTGCGCCACGCTGTTCCCCTGTTCAATAAGTTATGCAAGATGCAGACTAAGGTCTGCATAACTTTCATGTTTATCTACTTTATGCGGTAAATCATCCGCCGCCGTAATCAAAAACCCGGGATAGTAGGCGGATTTATGTGAGGCTTTTTCCCACAACAGGAGACGGTTATCCTCAGATAATACACCCGGTTGAAGCAATAAGCTCACCGTACAGATGTCTTCTTGTCCAAATAATGGGCAGGACGCATTGTTAAAACCCTGCCTTCGCATACCATTCCTTCGCCTTCTCAGGATCTTTCTCAACTCCATTACCTTCTTCATAGATCATCGCCAGCGTAGTCTGTGAGCCGGCCAGGCCCTGTTCTGCCGCCAGGGTGAACCATTCAACCGCTTTTTCCATATCCTTTTCCACGCAATCGCCTTCCATATACATAAATCCGATACCGTGCTGGGCAATGGCATGGCCTTCCTCAGCGGCCTTGAGCATCCATTTCACCGCGGTATCTGGATCACGGCCAACTCCCAGACCATTCTGGAACATAATCGCTACCCGGTGCATGGCTTCAGTATTGCCATTTTCGGCCAGCGGTGACAAAAACCGCATAGCTGTTGAAAAATGCTTGGACTCAAATGCCGACATACCACTGGCGAAATCCATGTCATCCTGGTCACTCATACAACTACTCCGTAAATATTTATAGAGCCCTGAATAATAACAGATTGTACAAACCGGATATTCCCAATAAACGTATGGCCACTAAAGCAAAAGAAAGACTTTTCTCACCACGGAGGACAAAGAGGCCACAAAGAAAGAAAAGATCTTTATTTGTATTTAAAAAATAAATCTAGTTCCCAGCACTCAGCCTGGTCCAACATTCATGATAGTAAACCCACTGTAATATTAACAACTTACACTCTGTATCCTCTGTATCCTCTGTGATAAATAGTTCTTCTTATTTATCGGAAGCTCCCGACTAAGAACCAAATTCCAACTGGACAAAATACCCGTTTTAGGCCAAAATAAGGGTTTAATAATTTACTAAAGTTTTACGAGATGCGTAGGTTCAGGCTTCTCACTAACTATTGATAAAGTATTTAAGGACATAGGGGATTTTTCATGAACAAAGAATATTATGATGCGGTAGTCAAGATGGAAGAAATGGGTGTAAACAACGAATACATCCTGGGTTGGCAGGGTGGTTATTTGTGCAACGTCAAGCGTGAAGAACAGCGCCTGACCGAAGCCTACGAAGCCGGCTACGGCGACGGTCTGGAAAAAACCCAGGATAACTTTGGTAACTGGACGAATTAAGTTCGTTTCAGAAAAGCCGGGCATCAAAGAAAACCAGAAGGGAGCGCAACACGCTCCCTTTTTTTGTCAGTTAGAGATTACTTCGTTATTCTGTTCCTCAATGACGACATCTAGAATGTATCCTTCATTCTTCCACCTCATCTTCAGGAAACAAATTTGCGATTCCTCTTTTCAGTATCTTGATCGCATCAGGGGCTTCAATATCAATAATCTGCGTTGTCACCCATTTTTTCTGTCGCTCACCCATCACAGCCGTCACACTTTCACCAAAATAACGCAGCATTGGAAATGATGGACCGCTTTCGTCGCTATAACTGAATTTTGCATACTCGTTCATACGCAAGTTCAGGGTGTTGATCAAATCAGGCTTGTATTCTCCATTACCGAGAAAGTCCTCCATATTGTCCTGCATGGTTTGCGCCATCGCTTTTGCCATCGCAGAAATAAAGACGTTGCGTTCCTTTTCATCCATACGTCCATACATCATGCGATCGGTGATGTGAATGAGAAAAGCCGCAAATTCCCAGATTATTGCCAGTCGTTGAACCTGGGTATCGGTCTGAAAATCATTATTTTCAAGGTCAAGCACGGCCTGAGCACATATACGCCAGGCAATGAAGCCGACAACACCCGCTATCTCTTCAGGTGTACGATCACGATTTTTGGCACTCCATTTACTACGAATTCTCACAATAGACTCCCGTTATTTTTTAAGTTTGTTATTCTACAATAACTACCATCATCGTTGGATACCGGCACAGGTTGTGTATGGAATTAAAATTGAATGAATTACAGCAGCATGTGCAGCATAACTGCCACATTTCTGATGCGAGCCATGCCGGGAGCTACACGCTTTGTATTTATTTACTGAAAATGCGTGAGTTCTACCGCTGGGAACATGCCCTTGGCTTCGATGATCGCATTGCTAACGATGACATTGGCAGTTGGCTAACGGAGCGTGAATCTCTTTGGGAATCCCTTGAGGGAACATCATTCAATAACCTGAGTATTGGCGATGAAAAATATGAGCCATTTGATATTGATGGCATCAACAACGCTCTACAGAAAAAAGATCTCGTTTACAGCGCCGGTTATATACAGCGCGGAAAACCACACTTCTTCCTTGCCGATGTCACTGCTGTTCATCAGCATGAGGGCTACCGGATTATCATATGTGGAAAAGAACATGCCCGCGAGCTATCTGCACCTCCTGCCCTGAGCCAGGGAAAAACTATTTTTATCCGTAGTGAGTCATTACGTCGAACTGTATGGGAAAAGGTAGAAGAAAGCCTGTGGAACAAACAACGGTCTCCCCTGGTTCGCGCTATCGCCTGCTATGACTTTGAGAACGATTTGCTGGAAAGCCTGACACAACTGTGTGACAGGGAGATCAAAACTCTGGTTGCACACGAAATAGGTGAGATCATGGCCGGGGAACTACTCGGAGAAACATGGCAGAAAATGATCAGTGTGGCAGACCATCCACCGCTTGAGCTAATGTTGCGCTCAATCAGGGATAACCTGGCAGACTGCCTGATGACCATCCCGGATATCATTAAGAATGTTGAGCCAGCACGACTGCATTTTTATATTGCCAACATCGGAAATATGCGGAAATCTCAGTTTCCTGCCCTGCGTGAGGCCTATGACAAATGGTTAGAAGATGATTCAACAGAGTATCTTGAGAAGGTATGCCTGCAAGGTCAGGATCATTGGTTATCAGTAGCAACAAATCTTCAGGATCTGTTTCTGAAAGAAAGTAAAATAGACAGTGATAAGTTCCAGGAAATTATCGAATCCAGAACTCTTTAAGATAACTGAACTACCTGTAGGTGCGAATTCATTCGCACAATATAGCTAATCAGGCATATTTTCTGACATTGTCCGAATTTGTCGGGCCTACAATTTTGCACCGACGTAATTATGAGCATAAACAGTAAACCAACCTGCAAAGAACTCACATCCATCCGTGAAATGATCCCCAATACCTTTATCTTCGAAAAGATGAACGCACTGCCAGCTGACCTGTGTGACGATATGATCCGGCGTTTTGAGGCCAGTGAAGAGGACCAGTATCCCGGACATATTGGCCAGACTGTGACCAGCAATCAAAGCATTAAGAAAACCACAGACCTGGTGGTCAGCGGCAAACCGCAATGGAAGGATATCGATCGTGCCCTGTTTCAATCAATGGGCAGGGCAATTCTTGAGTTCAGGGAAAAATACATCTACTTCAAAGGTCCCTTCAAAGACATGGGCTACAATCTTCAGCGTTATATACCCGGAGAGTTTTATCACTGGCATATCGATGGCGGCAGCCATGACTTCAGCCAGCGGCAACTAGTTGCACTCTGGTACCTGAACGATGTGGAAGGTCCTGGCGGAGAAACGGAATTTCTATTTCAAAATGCGAAAATTAAACCTGAGCGGGGGAAACTGGTTCTGTTTCCGCCTTTCTGGACGCATGAACATCGGGCGGTGGAACTTAAGAAAGGGGTTAAATATATTGCTACAACCTGGATAGTCTTTGCTTAAAAGCAGATTAAGGATGAAAGATTAAGGAAAAAGCCGAACCCATCATTTATTTTTAACCTTCAAGGCCTAAACTATCCGCCCCCAAAGTCCCCTCCAGAAGCAATATGTAGTCAGCATTTTGAACATAATTCAATCGCTCACGTGCCTTAGCCAGACGATCAGTGATTTTCATTTCTTCTATCACGTCCGCATACCCAGGTTGATCAATAAAATCTTCCAGGTAAGAAATATGGCGCTGCCAGAGGTTGGCCTCTCTGTTTCGCCTGGTCTTGAGGCGTTCCTGGTACCAGTCTGATTGCAGCAAATAATCACGCGTGAACATGGCACGAATATCCGGGTGCTGTACCTTCTTGTTCTGATACTCTCCTTCTGCCATGATATACAATAAGGCTCGTATCGGTGGGCATGCATCTTCTATGCTTCCATCATCCAGATATTGCTGCGCAACATTACGTTGTGCCTCGACGATATTATCTATGCCGTCGATAAACACTTCAATTCCCTGTGTCTCCGGTTTTAGTATGGCTTCGGTAAAAACAGCCTTGGGATTATCAAATATCTTGCCGAGGAAGCTATGCACAAATCGATCGGTAATTCGATAACCCAGTCTGCTTGCTAGCACTATACGCCCTTCATGCTCAAAATCTTCCAGTTGCTCAAGATGACCATTGTCTATCATCACCTCAGGGCTACGCTGCACATCCGAAAGACGAGACCAGATTTCCGGTATCAGCAAACTGATATCATGGTCTACCCTGACATCCGGCCCAACATGTCCGGCTGAACTCGAATAACCGGCATAACCGGTCAGGATGTAGGAAACCAGAGCATTATTAAGATCTATTGTTGGTCGCAGGGCGTTAAATGGGCCTTTGGTCAGGGCACCTTCACTCCCCGCACCGGTGGTTGAGGGAGACTTGCCTGTCAGACTGCAGATAAAATCCATGAACAGTTCAGGCAATTCCTGGTAATGAATCGGGTTGTAAACAGCAAGTGGCCGCATACCCGGTTGCGGCGGATTATTGCGGCGGCCTGTTAAGATGGCATCTACTGGATGGCACATGGGCTGGTCCAGTTTCAATCTACGGTGGAAGCGTGCGCCCATTTCTGCAATATAATTGCGAATGGGGTCAGTCAGATCCTGTCTATCCTGTAAATATCGGGGGTTTTTACTGGGCTTGCCGTCGATCAATCTCGGGTGAGCTGATGAGACGACATATCCTGATTGATCCTCATAAGCCTGCTGCAGGCGTTTTTTCATTGGTGCTGAAAAATTATTAAATGTCAGGACATCTTCGACTACCTCAGCCAGTTTATCGCCCTTCAACGGCTCGTAGTTAGCAAGATAATTGCCCGGTTTTGCAATATCAGCTTCTGCCTGCTTATCAAAGCCGGGAATAATGGCATCATCCGGACGCTGAAACAGGCGGTATTCGCAATTCGTCACCAGTTTTACACTGTGCTCTCCACGCACACTACCCTGACAACCTGCTATACATCTCATAGGCACGACAACAGACGCGGTTATATCATCTTCCACCTGTATTTTTTCAGTGGCAATAAAATCCTGCCTGACCTTAAAAATACGCCATTTACCGACCTCATCGAAACCCATGCGTAGGTAGGAGGCAATAATGCGACGATCATATATTTTGACCTCGTGCCCAGCCGCACCGTCGATCTCATCAACAGAAATATAATCACGCCAGTTTTCTCCCCAGTAATCACGGTAAAAACGTTTGATGATAAATACAAGTGCCAGAATTCTCGGCGGAATGTCCGCCAGCCATTCATTGTATTCATCTTTATAGCTCGGTGAGGGAGTCAGTAATTTTATGACGGAGCCAAGACTACGCCTGGGGCTGATGGGTCGCCGTTTGGGGTCTTTGTCTTCATGTTCAAAACCCGGCTTGTAACGATCACGGTAATCATGCAGGTAAATTTCTTCAACACGATCCAGATCAGTCTGCAAATCGTCGACGAACAACGGCCCATATATCACCGTATCATCGATTGATTTGGAAATTTCAGATTTCCCTCCACCTGAGACAGTACAGGGTTTATGGCAAAGTGTGCCTTCCGGATCTGTTCCTATTAAGCGCCAGGAAGGTGCACTAGGGTGCTTATGCATTTCAACCTTATAGCCATTTGGCTGAATATAGGTTTTGCCCGGCTGCAGACGTATGGTTTTTGTTTCGCCATTGACTTCCCACTGAATGGTCTGCTCTTCAAGATCCATACGCAAATCCTGATGAACATAGATAATATTGGGAAAATTTTTATCGATACCATAGCCCTCAGGCTGTATATCCATAATCGCACCATAGCGCTCGACCACATCCTTAAAGCTGTAGCCCGGCTCACGCGTACGGGAGTCTACGCCGAATTCAATACCATGATTCCGTCGCGGGAAAGCCAACGCACCACCAGCATGCTCCTCTTCCGCCAGACCAAACAAATTGGCAGAAAAACCAATCTGGGTTTTTACTTCTTTTTTACAATAACCGTAATAATTATCAGCCAGCAGGGTAACGATGACCCCGCTTTCATCACGTGCGGTGATCTTGAACGACATACCGTTATTATATAATTCACCCTCGTCCTTCCAACACATCTGTTCATCACGTTGACGAGAATTCGCGTCATCAAAATGTGGCAAACCAACCGCTTTCTTAGTTAATTGCGGTAAGTGAGGGGCAAGAATCACGCAGCCAGTATGTCCGGTCCAGTGTTCGACATCCAGAGCGGCATCAAACTCTGCCAGAAATGGATTACCGCCATTGCCGAATATGGACTCAACAAAGTCCAGATTACTGATCAAATTACCGGGTGCGAAGAAGCGTATTTCCAGATTTTTTTCGGCATCCTGTGCCGGCACTTCTGGACAGACTACCGGGCGCAATAACAAAGAAATAAACATCTTTGCGGGATTTTCGAGATTGGCTGTAAATGGAATTATCAGTAACTCATCCGGCGGAGACAATGCTGCCTTCAGTAATATCGCAAAAGTCTCCAGCGGTACCGCCTTCTTATCACCAGGGATAGGTAAACCACCTTCTGCAATATGGAATGAACCCTCGGTAGTACGCCTGTCACTGGCAGGATTGTGCAAAACACCCTGCTTAACACGGTAGCTATTGATGATATCCGAATGAAATTCATCTTCACCCAACGGTATAGATAATTCCCTTGCAACACCATGACGGTCAAGAACAAAGGTCATGCCCGGCAATCGTGGTATTTGATCTGCAGGTAAATCCTTCAGATAACGCTCTAAAAATGACTGGATTCTTTGATCAGAGGGACAGAAATAATCGGTCAGCAGGCGGTTTTTTTCCCGGTAGCTTTTCAATAAATCCTGTGCCGTATGGAGAAATTCCTCATTATCACCGGCGACGATCGGTTGCCCGGATGAGGCCAGTTTCAGATTGATATAAAGCTGTAGCTTCTGACGCTCTTTTTCTTCATCTCTATCATCATCCTGTTGCCTAAAACCGATGGAACGTTCTAAATCCATGTTTTCTCCAAAAGAATCCACTTTCTTTACTGATTATAATTTTGACGTCGCTGATCATTAGTAAATGGCCTGAGTATTAAGCTATCCCCGCGCTGCGTGAATTCAATTCTCTTCAGTACACTCATACCCAGCAACACTTCCCTGCCTTTCAAGCCCGGATTGATACTAGCTCGAACGTTATTCACCTGAATCGGGCCAATTGACACACTGTCCAGTATTGTTGAATAGGCTGTAACCATCCCATTTGCCGTGCTGTAGCGTCTCTCTGGCCCTCTGGGCAGAGACAATCTATCGGCTACATATAAAGGGATAGCCACATCCGTGGCACCTGTATCAAGCAAAAACTGCACATTAACTCCGTTCATTTTACCACTGGTCACGTAGTGGCCATAGCGATTACGCTTAAGAACCACCTCAGTCACCCCAGATTTATCGACCCTGCTGTAGACCGACTGATTGGGGTTCTGCTCCTTATTGAGGAAATAATTGAAGTAGATCATCAACATGGCAAAACCCAGCAGCCAGGCTGAAAATATCATCCATTTACCAATCCGGCGATTACCCTGTTTTTCAGAATTTTTCATTTAATATCTTATAGATGTCCCTATACTTTCGTAGGAGCATCATTAGGCCACCGTTTGGCCCTTGAATGGCCGGTTAGCCACAAGATCTCGCTTTTGCTGCGGACTTAGCTTTTTAATCTGGATTTCTCGTCGTAGAGCTCCACCCTTATCCTCAATCTGCTCGCTGTAAACGAGCTTTACAGGTAATCTTGAACGAGTATATTTCGCCCCCTTCCCCATATTGTGCAGAGCAATCCTAGTATCAACATTGTTTGTGATGCCAGTATAGAGGCTGTTATCAGCACATTGCACAATGTAGACCGTCCAGATTTTATCTTCTGGCTTCAGCTGTCAACTCCAGAAATGACATGCTCATTCATATCGCCGGTGACGGACAGGTGTAACTCGGTAGTATCCGGTAATCGGCTCAGGATATAGGCAGACATCATTACCCCGGTTTTTTGATCATCTGTATTCAATGCCGTCAGTAACTTATCCGCCACAATCTGACAGCGTTGATGTTGATCAGGGCTTTCAACCCATATCTGGCTCATCTGCCAGCCCTTGCTCATGTCATTATCCAGATGGCTGAAGAAATCTTCTGCTTCTGTCACTATATAATCGGGAATTTCAATTGGATATGTTTGGTCTTCCAGGAAAACTTTAAGTATCATAAGTGCTCACTTTTTATAAAATTCAACTGTCATATGTTACTACGCATCAAGGGCCTCATTCCATCAGACAAACTGGCAATCGTCAGAGAAATTCTGGATTCCGCCGAATTTATCGATGGCAGGCTTTCTGCCGGCAAGGAAGCTGTCAGCGTTAAAGATAACGAAGAACTGCCGCAAAACCACCCCGAAATGGCAAGACTCAACAATATTGTCATGGGACATTTAGTGAATCATCCGATATATAAATACGGTGTCCTGCCACATCGCATTGCCGCTCCATTCTATGCCCGCTACACAGCCGGTAAACAGTATGGGAAACATGTAGACGACCCGATTATGGGGGCCGGAGACAGTTATCGTACAGATGTATCCATCACTGTTTTCCTCAATGAACCCGATGAATATGATGGCGGAGAACTGACGGTCTCCAGCCAATACGGTGAAGTCAGAAATAAGTTTCCTGCCGGTGATGCGATTCTTTACCCTTCCGGCAGCCTGCACCAGATACAACCCATCAGCAAAGGCACCCGCCTGGTTGCTGTAACATGGGCACAGAGCATGATACGGGATACAGGACAGCGGGAATTACTTTACAACCTGAGTCAGGCACGTGATGAACTGATTAGAAATGACCCAAAAAACCCGGTTACTCAGAAAGTCAGCACCAGCTACATCAATCTAATCAGGATGTGGGCTGAAGTCTGAAATAAAGTTTCAAGGGCGCCCCTCGTTTTTTTCGTACTGCGTCGTCCCGGTGCCATTGTTTTAGAGACAAATGGAGTTATATGATCGCTCTGGGACGACGTTCCTACAATCAATTATTCCTGCTCCGGTATCTCCATAAAAAAGGCCGCCTATGCGACCCTTTAAGCAATACTGTGTTTCCTGAACTACCGTTCTGAACCTCGTTCTTTATGAGCATCGTTCATTACACCAACAGCGATCTCGTGGTAG
Source organism: bacterium BMS3Abin11 (assembly GCA_002897635.1). NCBI lineage: Bacteria > bacterium BMS3Abin11. Next base: position 141,414 of record BDTD01000009.1, read on the forward strand.
GCATCTTTGTAGCCATCAAGAACAGCGCCTGACTCAGGTGTGTAATAATCTTTCGCATCGAAACCGTTAGCATGTTCGTTTTCGATAAATTTCTTCTGCATATCCAGCATTTTCTGGATTTTTTCCTGCTTAGTGCTCATTTGATTGTCTCCATCGAGTAATCACACAAATTTAGTAGCTAGAATATAGCTTTCTGTGTCCATTAGCGCCATATCCCAAAGGGGCTAGCCTTGCTAGTTTCCAATCCTGCCCGGGGTGGATAAGCTATTAATAACCACTTTTAATAACCGCCTTTTCGACGACTCTCTGGCAGACCACCAATGCGGCCAGCCTGTTTGCTTGGGCCACCAGGGAACAGGTCAAACAGTTCTTTGGAGCTAATTTTCTCACCCCATACCTTGCCCATGTCTTTATTCATATTGCGCGTATTTGGCTGATTTCCACCATTTTCAATAAATTCTGAACGCAGATATTTAACCACATCCCAATGACGATCAGTCATCTCGATACCTTCATCTTCAGCAATATGTGCGCCGAGACTTTCGCTCCAGTCATTAATGTCGGTGAGATACCCGGTTGCCGTTGTATCAATAGTTTTGCCTTCAAATTCGATTGCCATCATCTGCTCCTGCTTTGTTAAATCAGTCAAATATAACCAAACATTAATATTGTCGAATACTCAGGCGTATTCGTCAATTAATCTGTTTAATCTGCCCATAAACGGATCCTGATAACCTTGATCAGGATTCCCTGGCATGTTTAATCCCTTTATGTGGCACAAACAGCCCACAACCCAATAGACGCCCCTCTCCGATACCCGCTTCCTGTAGTCTAATAGCTTCCATCGGCCCCAGATCTGCGACCATTAGACTGCGTGTCATGATGTCGCCATCAGGTGTCTTAAATGTCTGGGCTTTGCCGCTAAGTAATTTTCGTGGAGGTATGCTGAGTTTACTTAGCTCTGCGACGGCATTCTGTAAAAATTCTTCTTCATTCACGTCGGGACGAGTAATAATGTAACGGGAAAACTGGACTTCGTATAGACTGAGCAATTTTACAGAAGACTTGCCTACTTTCAATGTCTTACCATCCACATCTAATGTTTTACCTTCCAGTTCCAGTGCCTCCTCAACCAGTAAACCGGGTATGCGCAGAATCAGCTTTGTCCGTTTGCTGAGATGGATAAGGGAATCTGCTTCTTCAGGTCTGTTCCAACCGTTCATGGATTCGCCACCATGTATCTGATGTATGCCGGCATGTGGTTCATCAGCAAGCCAGGGCAATATTTCCCGGATAGCCAGACTCAATCCCCAGACATTGTCATTGGCCAGGCATTTACAATCGAGCTTGAAACTCAGATCGACGACATTGTCAGGAATCTTGAGTTTGTTGTCTTTATCGGCGTTTTCAGTCCAGTACATATTAGCCCAGATATTTCACAGGAAACCGTTGTTGAAGAAAGATCGGTTGGAACATCCGGTCTACCCTCTGGAAGTGAACGATGCTTCGAGTTGTTCTTCCCAGTTGTCCGGCGTATCAAAAAATGGTGGCTTGACGTCCATACGAAAAAACATCTCACGTTTTCCACCACCATTTTTCACTACAGCGATTAACTCATCAAAGGATGTCAGTTCATTATTCTGTAACAACACTTCACTCAACCACAACATCCTTATTCCTCATGCTTTGTCAGTAATGACGCTATTTTATACGATTTCAAGTCAAAAACTAACTGGCAAATCTTCGCTGGATTGCGCTTATCCTGTAAATAATCTTAATTCGATGTATGTACCGGCATAATATTTTCCAGAAAAGTAATCAACTCTTTTGCATGCAGCTTGATTTTGCCTACAGACTCGTGCCCTCCACCTTCAATTAAGAGTAGCTCAGGCTTTTTGCCTTTTACGTTTTCACGAATTAGATGCACATCGGTTACCGGGACAGTCTTATCCGCTGTGCCATGCACCAGCAGCACTGGACATTGAACATAGCGCAATCGGTTCATTGGTGCGATATCATTAAAACGATGTCCAATCACCCATTCCACATAGCGTAACACCCATGATTTAATAATTTCCGGTATCCAGAAACGGTCAAGATAGCTGCGCATCATTGAATCCGGATGGGCAAAGGCTGCAATACTGATTACGGCAGAGATATCATTTCGCCGTGAAGCTGTTAGCAACATAGCCGCAGCTCCCACGGAATGCCCCAGCAGGGCCAGCCTTCCCGTTGATTCTTTCTTGTGTGTTTTGAGCCAGTCGATAGCGGCATCCACATCTTCGGCAAATCTCGGCATGGAGGAAAAACCTGCCGAGTCACTTCGTCCATGATTACGTGCATCCAGTAATAAAACATTTAACCCGGCCCTGTGCAGTGGAGCTACCAGGGGCAGCATTAATTCCGCATTTCCTCCCCAGCCATGCAGGATAATTATGCTTGAATCAGAACCTGCCAGCGGCAGCCACCAGGAAAATAACCGTTTATCTGCAACGGTGGGAAGCCAGATTTCCTTGTATGCCAGATCGTAATCTTCAGGGCTGCCACGCTCGACCCGTCGTGGCGCCCGAAAACCGAGATGTATCGCCAGCAGGCTTGCGCCGACGGCGACGACGGCTATTATCAAAAATGCTGCAAGAAAAATAATTATGAAGATTTCCCTTTTTCCATTTTAAGGTGGGCCTTTTCCGTCACCATAAACAGCCAGTGCAATGGCGTGGTCCATCGTTAAGCCTTTTTTAAGGTACCCTGTTAATCGGTGCATTCTACTGATTATGACCACAGCCAGTAGCTGGGTGTCTCACCGCACCTTTAAACAGCGGCAAGCCTTCACGCGGGTCTTCCATTAACTTCTCCATATAGGGTGTGAGTAAGCTTTCAGTCTGTTCCCTGGCACTGATTAGTACTGCATTACCACCCTCAGTGGTCGGCCAGCGCATGTGCGCTAGCTCAGGCTCGATGACAATCACCACAGAACCACAACCACAGGGGCAGCGATGGAAACTTAGTGGTTGATCGGTAAGATACCAGGGCTTTACCCGGAACAGCAGACGATCAATGATTTCCAGCATCCCCCAGGACTCTTTCAGCGCCTGGTTAAAGTCGTCCTCCGCACCAAAGGTCTGCGACACATGATGCACGATAACAACATCCAGATCATACTTGCAACAGATGGCATCCGTCGGCGCAAAATCAACTAATGCTCCATCGCAATAATATTGACCTTCTATTTTTTTAGGCTCATAAAGAATGGGCATCGTTGCACTGGCAACCATACGTGGAGCCAGTTCACCTTCAGAAAATACTTCCTTCGTCCCTGTAGCCAGATTAACCGCCAGCGCCTGAAATGGATATATGCATTCCTCAAAGCTGTTTACAGACAGGTTTTCCAGCGTAAATTGTGTTGCCGCAGAGGTATCAGACAATCCAGTATAGCCACGGCCTTTGTGCACAGCCATCTGCCAGAAGAATTGTAGAGCTGTATCGGGTGTCCAGAATGATCGGCTATGGACACCCGCCAGGCTTTTGCTCCAGCTCTCCATTGACGTTCCACTGGCAAAAAATCCACCAACCAGGGCACCGGCACTACAGCCGACACTGGCATGAACCGGGATGCCAAGCCCCTGAATCGCCTGCATGAATCCGGTGTGCGCATACACGCCGCGTATGCCGCCGGAGCTAAGAACAATGCCAATGCGAGCAGATCCCGGCATCTTGAAACCCCTCTTTCTCTATAGTGCTGCTGACTCAATCATGATGGCCTCCACAACACTCTTTCTTCGTATCACCAGTTTTGCTGGCTCTCGCATTCACTATATTGTAGAGAGGGATCCAGATCAATGCGAAATACCAGCCATAGGCCCAGGCCTCTACCAATCCGATTAGAAAGCTTTTCATGCTAATCCATTCGAAACCGGGAAACAGAACCTGCCATGCAGTATACATGGCATATTGGGGAAATAGCAGGTCAAAACCGACACATAATGCAAAAGTAATTGCCAAAAACAGGCTGGTGGCATGGCCGACAGCCGATAATGAGATTCGAGTTCTCACAGTATTCATTTTCAACCTCCATCACCCATAACGGGTGTATTAAGTAAGGAATGTTGGCCCTTGCCTTTCTTTGTGATTGGTGTAGATATCGTCCCTGCATAAAGGCACGGGCTGCACCTGATGGCGGTGGCCAACTAACACCTGATGCAGGCCAATGTCGCCTTCATCAAAGTAGTACGCACAGCCGGTCATATATAAACGCCATAAACGATACGTCACCTCGCTGGAATGATGTATTGCCTGCTCACGATGCCGTTCCAGATTTGCTATCCATTTACGCAATGTGAGAGCATAGTGCCTGCGTAAACATTCTACATCCAGTGTTTCAAAACCTGCATTTTCCATTGCCTCGATAACGGTGCTAATTCGAGCCAGTTCACCATCCGGAAAGATATAACGATTCATAAAACGTGTCAGTGGTGTACGCTGCCAGCCGGTTTCACTGGTGATGCCATGATTCAGAAACAGTCCATCAGGTTTCAATACGCTTTTAACCTTATTAAAATAGGTTGGAAAGTTTTTGATCCCAATATGCTCAAACATACCGACACTGACTACTCGGTCGTAGCAACCTTCATCGGGTAGATCCCGATAATCACGTAATTCAATCTGTATCTGTTGTTCCAGGCCTTCGTCTCGCACCCTGTTTACTGCAAAATGCTGTTGTTCTTCGCTTAGTGTTATGCCATGGACAGTAACGCCATAATGCCGGGCAGCATGTATGGCCAGAGCACCCCAACCACAACCAATATCAAGTAGGGCCTGACCCGGTTGTAAACGTAGCTTTCGGCACAGGATATCCAGTTTATCGGTCTGCGCATCAGCGAGAGACTGTTGTTCAGTATGGAAATACGCGCAGGAATACACCATTTCAGGATCAAGCCAGAGTCGATAGAATTCATTACTGACATCGTAGTGATGTGAGATACTGGCTTTGGAATTGCGATGCGCAGTTAATTTGGCGCGCCACTTTTTAATTGAAGCATTCCTGTGCTCCCCGGGCAGGCGCAGAGCCTTGAACATCAGGTTTAGCCGAGTCCCCAGTGACAGATCCCGGCTACTCAGGTGCGTCCTGAGATCAAACAAAGACTCAAAATCACCTTCCACATCAATATCATTGGTCAAATAGGAATCTGCCAGACGTAATAAATTACGGTGGAGCAACAGGTCTCCTAAAGCAGCGGGCGTTCTAAAAATGATGATACAGAGTGCGCTGGGCGTTCCATGTGCCAGTGTGCCGTCCCACAGCCTGATAGCAACAGACCCGTTATACCCAGTCATAATCGTAGAGATAATTTCTGCACCGAGTTTAGCGCTATAATCTGATGACATTACTGCTGAACTCCCTGGCAGCGCAGTATCCACAAGTGGTTCCTGCTTTTTCTCTGAAGAAATCATTTCAGTGCCTCCTCGCTTAATAAAACTAAATTCAATGACCTTTTTATTAGCTTAACTTCGAGTCTACAACCTGTACGTTAGGCACAGGTCAAGCTTGCATAATACATTTTTCTGGAAAAAATGTAGAATGGACTACGTAAGCAGAGAAAATCTATGATTCGAGTCCTTAACCGCAGAGGTTGAGGAGAGTCGCAACGGATCTTATGCAGAAGCCAAAAACGTCAACATATTGAAAGAAGAATAAAAAAATGAAGAAAAATATCGTTATTATCGGCAATGGTTTTGCATCGTTGTTTTTGATCGGATACTTCCTGGTGCTGCCTGTTTTTCCTTTCTTCATCTCCTTCTTCCGGAGAGTTTACTCGCGTTATGACATCATGCTAATTGGCAACGGCCAATTCATCTACTTTCCTGCCATACCAGAATTTATCATAGGGAAAAAATCAAAAAAAGGCATCACTATAGACATTCGTTCCTTCCTGAAGCGAAGAAACATTCGCTTCATCGATGACATGGTAACCGACATCCAGGATGGCGGCAGAACCGTGATTACAACAAAGGGAAGTTATAGCAACGATGCCCTGTTCATCGGTACCGGCCCGGCATTCATGGTGGACGACATTCCTGGTACCCGTGAACATACTTATTCACCCTGCAGCGGGCCGGATACGATGGAAGCATTTGTCGAGAAACTAAACAGCCTGTCGGAAGGTATCGTCTACGTCGGCTTCAAGCTCAATAAACGTGACGGATTTGTCGCCGGTCGTGGTGGACAGATGTATGAATGTGCCACCCTGCTGGATTTTGCCCTGAAAAGAAGAGGTGTCAGGGACAAGTTTGAAATTCACCTGTTCTCACCCAACCTCGAACCGGGTGCTACCGGTGCGATAACTGACCGATTGCTGGAGCGTGGCATTATTCTCGATTATGGTTATGAACCGGCAGAGTTTGTAAAAGGTGGATTACGGGACACTGATGGCACTACCAGGAAGGCCGACCTTGTACTGTTTACACCCGGTATAATCGCACCTGAGTGGGTAGATAAATCCTGCCTGCCAGTCTCGGTCGGCGGGCATATCGACGTCGACAGATACGGACAGGTTAAGGGTCTGGATAATGTGTTTGCCGCGGGCGATTGCAGTAACCATGAAAACCCCCCGCCCTGGGTCCCGCATCAGGCCCACATGGCGCAGCTACGCTCTGAATCAGCAGCTAAAAACCTGAAATCTGTGTTGGAAGGGAATGAGCCTTCCGATACCTATCGATTTGAGCTTTCCTGCATTCTGAACATGGAAAACGACGGCATGTGGTTGCACGCCGCCAGTGATGACAAACCACCATTCTGGGGCATTTTCCCCAAACACTCGAAGAAGCTCATTACCGTTAAAAATATGTTTGAGCATATTTATCTGTTTTATTTGCGTTATCTGTAGAAAAACAACTGTCTCTCGCAGGGTTCGCAGAGAACGCATGGAGGTCAAAAGCTTTTTCCCACATGGGTTGATTGATGTCGGCGCGAATTGTTTTTGTAGGTGCGAATTCATTCGCACACGAACCTCCATCGTCGCCACTTTGTCCGAATTAATTCGAACCTACAATTATTTTTCTTTTGGTTTCCCTGCGTTCGCTGCGAACTCCGCGAGTGAATAGCATTTCAGAAGTTGTCCTGATACAGGACTACGGACGCCCACCAATTTGCTTTTTGTATTTGTCTAATTTGTCATCAAACGATTTCATCATTGTGCCATATGCACGACTGTTCTGATTTTCCATCTCAGTTTGCTCTGCCGATTTAACTTCCGGCGCACACCCTGGTGATTCCTGGTTGGATTCATCACAGTTATCAGGGCTGTCTTTTACGTCGTCCAGTTTTTCTAATGTAGTTTTGTAATCAACAGAATCCAACAAGTGATCAGGTGCGTTATTTACTAATGTCTTTTGCCATAAAATACCACCAATGGCCAGGGCAATCAGTAGTGAAATTAGAGTAAAGTTTCGCATGAGAACTCCTTACTGTTCATGACAACAGGGGACCTCTATTAACTCATGAATAAATAGAGGTGCCCTTAATAGAGATGCCCAGTATACATTACTTCATTATACTTCCGTCAATCTTCCCAGCCTGTAGTCCTCAATGGCCCGTTTGATTGCTTCTTTAGTATTCATCACAAAGGACCCATATTGTGTTACCGGCTCATGCAAAGGTCTGGCTGCCAGAAGTATGGTTTTCACTCCCTCTTTATCGGCTACAGGGTTCTGATCTGGGTACTCATATAATCTTCTTAATCTTTGTTGACCTGTTCATATTTCTGTTTAAATTCTGGCGCTGATGAGGCCTTGAAAAATCAACTATCGGCCCTGCCGGAATAATGCCGGCAGGATTGATTGTACGATGACTGCCGTAGTAATGGGTTTTGATGTAATCCATATCGACAGTGGCGGCTATGCCCGGTTGCTGATAGAGACCCCTGAGATAGCCAGATAGATTAGGATAATCCTCAATTCGACGTAGATTGGTTTTAAAGTGGCCATAGTAGACAGTATCAAAGCGCAACAAAGTCGTGAATAAACGCCAGTCCACTTCGGTGATTGCATCACCTGTCAGATAACGTTGTCCAGACAGGCGCAGCTCCAGCCAGTCCAGAGTATCGAACAACTCGGCATTGGCCTTTTCATATGCTGCCTGAGTGGTGGCAAAACCCGCCCGATAAACACCATTGTTGACGGTGCGATAGATTCGTTCATTGAGTTGATCAATTTCAGACTGCAGTGCATCAGGATAATAATCATCGTAATTTTCGGTTAGATGATTAAATGCGCTGTTGAACATACGAATAATCTCAGCTGATTCATTATTGACAATCGTCTGACGCTGTTTGTCCCACAATACCGGAACAGTCACACGCCCAGTGTAATCACTGTTTGCTCGGGTATAGACTTCATGTAGAGTATGCAAACCATAGAGGCCATCGCCCTGCTCATTGAAAATCCACCCTTCTTCCAACATCAGTGGTTCAACGATTGAGACAGTTATCATATTTTTCAATCCCTTCAACTGGCGAAAAATCAGTGTACGATGGGCCCAGGGACAGGCCAGTGATACGTATAGGTGGTAACGACCCGATTCGGCAGGAAAACCACCCTCACCACTGGATCCTGCCTGTCCATCAACGGTAACCCAGTTGCGAAACTGGCTTTCCTGCCGAACAAACTCGCCGTTGTGACTTTTGGTGTCATACCACTGATCAGACCATTTACCTTTTACTAATAATCCCATAATCCTGTCTCCTGATTAATGTCTCATTACGAATTCAAATTGCGCACTATCAAGTTATCCAGGGACCAGCATCCTGCACCCTGTATAAGTAGCGCTATGCTGATACCCAGCAGAGCCAGAGCGAATTCGTAACCACTGTTAGTTAGAAACAGTCCATTTGGCAGATGTACCGAGACTATTGCTACCAGCATGGTAATTGCAAGCAACATAGATGCGGGACGAACTGCCAGTCCCAGCAACAGAGCCAGGCCACCAAAAAACTCAGCGCCACCTGTCAGCAATGCCATCAACAAACCGGGCTCCAGTCCCATGGAAGCCATAAACTGCCCCGTACCCTCAAGTCCGTATCCCCCAAACCAGCCAAACAGTTTCTGCGCACCGTGTGCGGAAAAAATGACGCCTGCGGCCAGGCGTAATGGTAGTGCGGATGCAGAATCAGCCGGTTTGAATATTTTGTATACTAAATCAGTGTTCATGTCATTCTCCAATTGTTTTGTTCGTAATATTTAAACTGTTATTGATAATATATACTTGATTTATAAATTAAAAAGCGATAGTTTTTAAACAATATATTCAATATTTTTGAACATTTATGAACCCACTAACTCTGGAAGCCTTACAGGTACTGGATGCCATTGATCGTAAAGGCAGTTTTGCCTCTGCTGCTACCTCGCTGAATCGAGTACCCTCTGCCCTGTCTTATACTGTTCATAAGCTTGAGCAGGATCTTGGTGTTAGTCTATTTCAAAAACAGGGACGACGCTCGGTACTAACCAACGCCGGCCAGCATTTGATGCTACAGGGGCGAGAGTTGCTGACCGCTGCAGATGCCTTGACTGATAGCACAATACAGGTTGCTACCGGATGGGAACCACGACTGAGAATCGCACTGGACACCATCATTCCAGCTGAGTTGATCTTCCCATTGATCAATCGGCTATATGAAATACAGCCTAATATTGAAATCGATTTAACTGAAGAAGTACTGGGTGGCACCTGGGAGGCACTGGACTATGGAAGAGTCGATCTGGCAATCGGTGCTGTAGGGAGCCCCCCCGGTCATAAAGGGATACGCTGCTTCGACTGGCTTACTGTTAAATCTGTATTTGTCTCCACGCCGGATCATCCAGTTTGCCAGCACCCCCAACCACTAAGTGACAACATCGTTATGCAGTACCGCTCGGTAATCATCCGTGACAGTTCTCGCCACGAAGCTCCTCTTAGCCGCGGCATATTAAACAAAGAAAATTTTATCCATGTAGAAAGCATGGAGCAGAAAATTCAGGCACATCGACTGGGACTGGGTATAGGTTTTGTCCCTCACTTCCGCGTAGAGCAGTATCTTGAGCGCGGTGAACTGGTCAGCCTGATTGTAGAAAATCCATATACTGAAGTACCATTACAGATTGGCTGGAAAATAAGCAACCGTGGCCAGGCACGCAACTGGCTGGTGGAGCAGCTTAAACAAATCAGAGTGGATGACCAGAGGTCTACCTGACAACAATGGCTTTGTAGGTGCGAATTCATTCGCACAACCAGGTTTAATCCACCACCATTTTGTCCGAATTTGTCGAACCTGCAATATTTACATATCCCTTCAATATTTAGTAAGGAGGGTTTGATCTACATCAATGAAAAATATACAGTCAGCCTGTATAATTTGACGGCTATGATTGATTTCAGGCACCTGTAAATGACTGCAACAATTACTACTGCAATAAACTCGGACAACCTCAGACAGATAACGCTGTCCCGTTTTGTAAATACCTTTGGTCAGGCGATGTTGCAACGTTATGGCGAACGTGTGCATAAAATTGCAATTAATGCTGCCTTCACCTGCCCTAACCTTGATGGCAGTAAGGGTCGGGGTGGCTGTACTTTTTGTAATAATATGTCGTTCAACCCCAATGGACGAAAACCGTCGGCTATCACAGAACAGATAGCCGCTGGCCGGGAGGTTATTCGCAAGCGTACCGGAGCAAAAAAATACCTGGCCTATTTTCAGGCCTATACCAATACCTATGCCGACATCAACAGGCTCAGGGATCTCTATGACACCGCCCTGTCCGAGCCGGACGTCATCGGTCTTGCTATCGGCACTCGTCCTGATTGTGCACCGGAGCCGGTACTGGACTTGCTGGCTGATTATCAGCAACAAGGTCATGAAATTTGGCTGGAACTGGGATTACAATCCTCCTTCGATGAAACACTCATACGCGTCAACCGTGGCCATGGTTTTGCAGAATATAAAACAGCACTGCTGAATGCGCGCAAACGGGGTCTGCAGGTCTGTACACATCTCATCGTTGGCCTGCCTGGTGAAACCAAGATACATTGCAATATTACGCTGGAACGCGTACTGGAACTGGGCGTGGATGGACTGAAACTCCACCCATTACATGTAGTGAAAGGGACACAGCTGGCCAATGAATGGCGACGCGGTGAATATCAGCCATTGTTGCTGGACGAATACATAGACATCGCAGCAGACCTCATCCGTCAAACACCCGCAGAGATCATCTTCCATCGCTTAACCGGCACCGCGGCAGCAAAAATACTGCTGGCACCTGAGTGGTGCTCTAAAAAATGGCTGGTCCTCAACCGACTGACTGAAACCCTGCAGCAACGCTCATACTGCCCACCCTACGCCGGGCAAATACTGGCTGATTCCCCAATGGTGCTGCAATGAAACTTGTCTGCCCGGCAGGTAACCTGCCTTCACTGAAAGCCGCCGTCGATAATGGCGCCGATGCGGTTTATATCGGATTTCGCGACAGCACCAGTGCGCGCCATTTCGCTGGACTAAACTTTACCCATATACAGATCGAAAAAGGTCTGCAATATGCCAGGGATCATCAGGTAAAGGTCTTTGTTGCCATCAATACCTATCCCTACCCTTCTGACTTCACACGTTGGCAACGTGCTGTAGACGTGGCTGCCGGGCTGGGTGTAGATGCACTGATCCTGGCTGATATCGGCGTCATGGATTATGCATGCGAGCGTTGGCCGGAGTTAAATCTACACCTGTCTGTGCAGAGCTCATCCACCAGCCATGAAGCAATTCGTTTCTATGCCGAACAGTTTGGCATTCGTCGAGCGGTAATACCACGCGTCCTGTCACTAAAGCAGGTGGCCAAATTGATAGAGAACAGCCCGGTGCCAATTGAAGTATTCGGCTTTGGCAGTCTCTGTGTCATGGTCGAGGGGCGCTGCCTCCTTTCTTCCTACGTCACGGGACAGGGACCAAACAATTTTGGAGCCTGCTCTCCCGCGTCATTTGTGCGCTGGCAGGAAACAGACAGAGGACTTGAAACCCGCCTCAATGAAGTCCTCATCGACCAGGTAGGCAAAGACGAGAATGCTGGTTATCCAACCGTCTGCAAGGGCCGCTTTGAGGTAATGGGCAAAACAAGTTACGCGATTGAAGCCCCGACCAGCCTGAACACCCTGCCGATATTGCCAGAACTATTACGCATAGGTGCTGCAGCCATCAAGATTGAAGGGCGGCAGCGCAGTCCCGCCTATGTCAAACAGGTGACTCGCATAATGCGTGAAGCCATCGATGCCTGCGAAGCAGACCCTGATCACTTCACACCAAAGCAGGAATGGATGACACAGCTTGCTGCCTTATCTGAGGGTATGCAAACGACGCTGGGGGCCTACGAGCGAACCTGGCAATGACTCCTGACACCACCACCGTTCAAAAACCCCGCAAACGCCTGTCACTAGGTCCCATCCTCTACTATTGGCCCAGAGACCAGTTGCGCAGCTTCTATAATATGGTTGCAGAATCAGCTATAGACATTGTTTACCTCGGCGAAACCGTGTGTTCAAAGCGTCGTTCATTGAATACCGAAGGCTGGCTGGAAATGGCCGATATGTTGACCAGGGCTGGCAAGGAAGTTGTGCTGTCGAGCCTGTCACTCCTCGAGGCTGCATCGGAACTGGCAACGCTAAAAAGAATCTGCGCAAACAGGCGTTTTCGTGTCGAAGCCAACGACATGGCAGCAGTACAGATGCTGGCAGGCAAGTCCGGGTTCATCGCCGGCACAACGCTGAATATCTATAATACACATACACTGGAAAAGCTGGCCAGCCTCGGTGCCGAACGGTGGGTCATGCCAGTTGAACAATCGCGTGAAATTCTGCATGAATTCCGTCAGCAAATGGAATCCAGTATGGAGATTGAGGTCTTCGCATGGGGACGTTTGCCACTGGCCTTTTCGGCTCGCTGCTATACAGCCCGAAACTACAAGCTGCCCAAGGATGACTGTCAATTTCGCTGTCTCGATGATCCAGATGGGATGCTGCTCCGCACCCGTGAAGACGATTCATTTCTGATACTCAATGGCATCCAGACACAGTCTGCCCTGACCCAGAATCTTGTACATGAACTCAAAGATCCAGACATCGATATTTTTCGTATCAGCCCGCAGTCACTGCATACAGGGAAAATCATCAAAATATTTCATGATTGCCTGACCGGTAAGCAGGATATCGACCAGGCGGTGGTCGTGCTGGAATCACTCATGCCAACTGGCCCCTGCAACGGCTACTGGTACGGTGAAGCTGGAATGCTGGCGGGTTGCAGTACAGCATGACCCGACCTTTGAAATTCTTTCGTGACAGGATCAGATCATCGCTGGAAGTGCATGACAAACCGGTCTATCACGATCAGCGGGAATTTCTTGCAGCACTGGAACGATCCGGCGACCTGAAACGAATCCGCCAGCAGGTCAGACCACAACTCGAAATTACCGAAGTCTGTCATCGTACCCTGAAACAGGATGGGCCTGCTCTGCTGTTCGAAAACCCGGGTCCCGGTGAAATGCCAGTGGTCGGCAATCTCTTCGGCAGTACGCGTCGAATCGCACAGGCCATTGGCCTGAATGACATCAATGATCTACGTGAAATTGGCCATCAGCTGGCATTTCTGAAGACGCCCGCATTACCGACCGGTCTCGGTGATGCGATGAACAAGTTACCGCAGTTTCACCGTCTTGCCCACGTCAATCCGAAAGTCATTGAAGACCCACCCTGCCAACAAGTGGTCATTGAGGGTGATGATGTTGATCTGGCGCAGCTGCCCATACAGACCTGCTGGCCGGAAGATGCGGGACCCTTGATTACCTTTGGCCTGGTTATTACCCGCGGACCGGCCAAACCAAGGCTGAATATAGGTATCTACCGACAACAGGTCATCGGTCGCAACCAGGTCATCATGCGCTGGCTACCCCATCGTGGTGGCGCCATCGACTTTCGTGAATGGAAGCAGGCACATCCCGGCGAACGTTTTCCGGTTGCTGTCGCCATAGGCTCAGATCCTGCCACGACACTGGCCGCAGTCACACCGATACCGGACACACTCTCGGAGTACCAGTTTGCCGGCCTGTTACGAGGTGCCAAATCACGTGTTAGTCGCTGCCTGACACACGACTTGCAGGTACCGGCAACAGCCGAGATAATTCTCGAAGGTTATATTGAACCTGATGTCGAGATGGACGAAGGACCCTTCGGGGACCACACCGGCTATTACAACTCGGTCGAGAAATTTCCTGTCTTCACTATCGAGCGAATTACTCACCGGCATAAGCCTGTCTATCAGGCGACCTATATGGGCAAGCCCCCCGAGGATGAACCCTCTATCCTGGCGGCCGCACTAAACGAAATGTTCATTCCGTTGCTGCAGGAACAGTTTCCAGAGATTATTGATTTCTACCTGCCACCCGAAGCCTGTTCCTATCGGCTAGCCATCGTCAGTATCAAAAAGGCCTATCCCGGTCATGCACGCCGCATCATGTTTGGTATCTGGTCGTGGCTGCGACAGTTCACCTATACAAAGTTTATTATTATCACAGACGATGACATTGATGTACGAAACTGGAACGAAGTGATCTGGGCTATGACCACGCGTATGGATCCGATTCGCGATACCGTACAGGTGGAAAATACACCCGTCGACTACCTCGATTTTGCCAGTCCTGTATCCGGCCTGGGCTCAAAAATGGGTTTCGATGCCACCCGAAAATGGCCGGGCGAGTGTGACAGAACATGGGGCCGCCCAATACACATGACAGATGAGGTACGCAAACGAGTTGATGCCCTGTGGAATGAACTGGGAATAAGCTAAGATAATAGTCGTTCGTATAACGGTAAGGCCTTCTGCGCTATGCAGCTGACCTGTCTGGGCAACCAGAAAGAATCGACATCAAACCCGTCCAGAAAATTTTTGACCTCCAGTCCGAGTTCCGTATCTCCTTCTGTTCGTAGCCGACGCTGGAAAAACAGGGTATCGGTGTCCATTGTACGCGCAGCGAGCTGCAGGAATGCATGCAGACTACCGGAGATAGACAGATCCGGCACATCTTCTGCCCGACCAGCTTTTAGCCTGCCCTGTTGCAAGCTCATACAGAAAATCAGTTGCATATCCTGAACGTGGATGCGTACAGTGCGATCCTGAAGGAAATCCAGTTCGCCGTCTCGCAAGGCCTCGGCAAAAACCCGGTTTAGAACGCTAACGACCGCCGTGCTATGCACCCTGACCGGGATGATAGCTACTGGCAACGACAGCAACCGAAGAATCAATGGTGTATTTTCAGAAGAAACAATCATTAGGGCATTTTCACTGCAGTGACACCTGATTACCTTGATCCAGGTCAACAACATGACATAGTACTATACTACTGAACTGGATCTGACCCGTGTTTCTCCCGATTAATTCTCTTTTTTTCAATCGTTAATTTACAGCGATTTCTACAATGATATCATTACAATACGTGTAATCTTAGTAGTTAACTCGCTTGACCATAGCAGCCAAAGCGAAAAGCGCTGCTTCAGTCCTCGCCAGGTAATCCGACTAAATTTTCAATAACGCCATGGAGTGCTCGTGCTCTCTAGGCATGTAAACAGAGTACTTTTAATCTGGGAACAGGTCAATTATTTTATTATCTAAACTCCGTCCCCCTATCTCTCCATGCTGAGCCAAAATATTGCATAAAAAAGATGATAAACTGCTTGTAGTTCGTTAAAATTAGACGCCTTACACAAAATTGAGCAAGGATTTTCCTATTACAAACTGTCCTCACGCCAGCTTTGGGTATACTCCTGTGATGCTTGACCCATTCCAAGTAAACACTTCCAACTAAACAAGAACAATACTGTAACCCTTCAGAACGATTACGTGTGCAGGATTTTTATTCTCAATTTACCAATAGCATCCAAAAGCTTAATTTCTTGAAGCCATGAAACCTTCCTCTTATCGAAAAAATTTCACAATACTACAAATCAATATCTCTGATAAACGTGGAGGTTCTGCACTTGTTTCATGGAATCTGCATCACGCTTATACCGATATTGGACTTAATTCACATCTGGTAACTGGAAAAACTTTTACCTCTTCCTCTGATGTCATACGGATGCCTAACAGGGAACAGATGAACTTTATTTCTAAAAATCTGGTAGAAATTGCGGCCAAAATTCAGAGCAAACAGCGGACAATTCGTGGCGCCTGGAGTATTGCGGAAATTTTTAAGTGGTTTGCGGAACCGGGACGGCAATGGAATCTCTACCTGGGGCGCGAGGACTTCAATTATGCGGGCATATGGAAGCTATTTGAGCGACTCGGGTTTTTACCGGACATCATACATTGTCACAACCTTCAAGGAGGCTATTTCGATCTCCGCGCCCTGCCCTGGCTATCAAGTCTTCGCCCCACAATTTTAACCATGCACGATAGTTGGTTGTTGGGTGGTCACTGTTCCCATTCTATGGATTGTGGACGATGGAAAACTGGCTGCGGGTCATGTCCAGATTTAGATAGTTATCCATCTATTCGTCATGACGGTACGGCCTATAACTGGAGACGTAAGAGGAATATTTTTTCAAAAAGTTGC
Source organism: bacterium BMS3Abin11 (assembly GCA_002897635.1). Taxonomy (NCBI): domain Bacteria; species bacterium BMS3Abin11. Next base: position 158,034 of record BDTD01000009.1, read on the forward strand.
CTTTACATAGCGACGCCATCTACCTGGCTAATGGATAGAGTCAAGGAATCCATGCTGGCTACCTCTGTCATTGACAGTCATGTTATCCCGAATGGTGTTGATACAAATATATTCAAACCAGCCGATAAACGAATAATACGTCAGAATCTCGATCTTGTAGCTAACTGTTCCATAATACTTTTTGTGGGCAGTCCACGGAATCAGTTTAAAAATTTCGATATGGTTAAACAAATAGCAGAGTCAGTGGCAGAAAAACTCCCCAGCAAAGACGTCATATTGATTGTTCTTGGCAAGTCAGGCGCAGGCGGTCATGCACAGCATGGACGTCTCAAGATTTGGTTTGTACCCTACGAATATAATAGCGCCACCGTGGCACAGTATTACCAGTCTGCTGACGTACTTTTACAATGCTCTCAAGTTGATACTTTTCCAAATACTATTCTTGAAGCCATGGCTTGTGGTTTACCTGTTGTTGCAACAAGGGTCGGAGGCATACCCGAACAGGTTAATAGCATGAATATTCGGGGGAACCTCAACAATCTGTCTATAAAAAAAGCCAATGGTATACTAATCGAGAATGAGGACAAGCTGGAGTTTATAGAAACAATTTCAACATTGCTCGAACATGGTCCACTTGCCCGGCAATTAGGACAGAACGGATTGCGAATGATCAGAAAACATTATGATCTTCAAACTCAACGTGATGCCTATTTAAACTGGTACCGGTATATTTTGAATACCCCTCCTCGCTCTCGGAATCAGACCGGCACATCCTTACTTCAAAATAATTTTAAATAAATAAGACATCCAGCAGGTGAAATGTAATCAAAAACGATACGTTGTATTGAAAAACAAAGATTGGTGTATCTTGATGCCATAGCAGACCCGAAATAATGGGACCAACATTGGGAATCAATGCTTACTCCAAACCACTGTGGACGTGGACAGAATGTACAGGCTTTAAAGCATGGCTATGATATTTCTGGTGTCGACAATGCTGAAGATACAATACGGGCTGTTCAGAAGCTCTTTCCCGATTTACCAATTCAACTCGGAGATGTAAGCAGCCTTAAGGTTGGCAATGGGTACTATCAAGCCTACATTTCACTGGGTATCATTGAACATCGCTATGAGGATCCGGAACCATTTCTCTAGGAGGCATCGCACTCATTTCCGCCCCCTTATTTCCACCCACTGCGGCGCCTTAAAGCACGATCAGGTTTTCACCGGGTTCCAAAATCACCCAATGACTTACAATTCTACTAATATGCTTTCACTAAAAAAGAGTTTAAACAGTCCTTGAGCTCTCAAGAATTTGAAGTTATCGAACGCTATAGCTACGATTCTTACAAAGGTATTACGGATGAGATTCCTAGGCTTAAGTGGCTTTTGAGTAAGCAGATCAGGTCGACAAATTTCGATATTCTTTTCGTCAATATCTGTTTCGCTCAACCTATATATACAATAATCCGGGTCATATGCTCATGCTTATCGCAAGAAAACCGACCACGTAGAAATTTTCTAGCCGGAACCAGTTTATCTATATACCAAAAATACGATGCAACCATGTTGTTTGGGCTGTTGCGATGTTGCTGAAATAATAATCAAACATTTCCCGGTAATCCTGGATACGTTGATCCCAGGTCCAGGAAGAAAGGATTGTTTCTCGTAAATGTTTTCCCATTACCCTGCACTGTTCGGGATTATTTGTAAGTGTATCCAGCGCCTCTACCAGTGAGTCCACATTCCTGTCGACAAGTAGACCATTTACACCACACTGGATAATTTCTTCCGCAGCACCCACACGTGTTGAGATTACAGGAATACCCATGGCACCGGCTTCAAGGAGAGGGTTCCAGCAACCTTCGCTCCTGGACATACAACAAAGGACATCAATTTGACTGTAAAAGTGTGGCATCTGATTCTTATGAAGCTGACCACTGTTATTATATTTCGCCGTAAGACAGACCACCCCAAGCCGTGCACAAGCTTCCTGAATCAAATCTAAACCTTTGTCACCATTAGAGTCGGTTTTTCCAGCCCATCCGACTATAAAACCATTGTGGGCGGCGTGTAAATATTCATCCTTATTAAACATTAGTTCGTCTACGCCGTGCCTTACCATCATAAGGGGGTTTTCCCCAACCAATGGTTTAAATATCTGGTATTGACGCTGGTTTACAACATGCAATATGCAACAACGCTTCTTGATACAGCTTTTATAATATTGCCTGGCACCGCCAGGATAGTTTAAAAATAACCAGTCACCCCGCAGTCCCATAATAACCTTTTTATGCTCGGAGAAGTTTAGTTGAAATGGATCCAGTAGATATATCAAATCATAATCACTGTATAGCGTTTCGATGTTTCCATCATTCAGATAGGTGATATCAATTTTGTACTCAGAAATGCGTTTCTGGATTTCCTGACAGTGTCGATCAAAGATCCAGCCGCGCATATCGGCGACCAGTAAAATAGTTTTTTTCATAGATGGGGTCAGGTCGCACGCCGTTACCGGCGATTAATCTAGCGGGTTAAAGTCCCGTCCGGGGAATTGCTCATTCACCCCGGTAGTACTGCGGAGCAGTACGTAAGTAATTATGCGCTGTAAGTTCCGCGAAGGCAAAGCTACAGGCCGCAACGTAAGTGAATCTGTTTAGCCTCGTTAACCTAGTGAGGATGTTGACCCTCTGACTTGAAGGGGAAAACTGATACTGCCCGGCTGACAATGAGTGTTTCGGGTGGATCCTCCGGGGTTATAGGAGTGGCATGTAGCGGAAGATTGATCGTGCAGGACGGGAGATCCAGTACGGTGGTGTGTGCAGCGCCAACGGGGTCGTATAAGTCTTAACCGGCGAAATCGACACTGGCTGTACTGGAAGTCTGAGGGGTTCATAGTACCGTTTGAGGGTGAGCGACAACATAACGCCATCCGAGGAAAGGGACTCTACTTTGTTCACGCTAACCGAAGAGTAAAAGGCGGAGATGATTGCAAATGCTAGAAACATCTGAATACTCGAAAGAGACCGTCAGGGCACTCCAGAGGAAGCTATACCTCAAAGCCAAGCACCAAACCAGCTTCCGGTTTTACAGTCTGTATGACAAGGTCTATCGAAGTGATGTACTGCAACTCGCTTATGATCTTGTCCGACAAAACAAAGGTAGCCCCGGCCTAGACGGGGAGACCTTTGAGTCAATAGAGCTGGGAATAGGAAGACGTGCTTATTTGCAGGAGATACAGGAAACGCTAGAAAGCAAAATCTATCGGGCTATGCCTGTAAAACGGGTAGAGATACCCAAGCCGAACGGGGAGACCCGTCCGTTAGGGATACTCTGCATCAAGGATCGGATCGTACAAATGGCTGCAAAGCTAGTGATGGAACCGATCTTTGAGGCAGATTTCAGCCTGCATTCTTACGGGTTTCGTCCTAAACGATCAGCCCATCAAGCGATGGATGACATCAAGACTGGCCTGTTGTATGGCCATATTCAGGTGATCGATGCTGATCTGAGTAAATACTTTGACATGATCCCGCACGACAAGTTGTTGCGCACGGTTGCGGAACGGATCGTTGACGGTCAGTTGCTCAGCTTGCTTAAGCAGTGGTTGAAAGTGCGGGTCGTTAAAGTTGATAAGAGGAAAGAAATTGTCGTAGGCGGCGGGAAGAAAGCCCGAAGGGGAACACCTCAAGGGGGTGTGATCTCACCGCTGCTGGCGAATGTCTATCTCAACATCCTTGACCGGATATGGGACAGAAACCGTCTGGCGGAAAAGTACAAAGCCCGGCTCGTCCGCTACGCGGATGATATGGTGATTCTTTGTGCAAGAGAGACCGTCCGACCTTATGCCATTCTGCAATCTATCCTCACTAAGCTTGATCTTAAGCTGAATGAAGATAAAACGCAGATCAGGAATGCCCGCGAGGAACACTTTGAGTTTCTGGGATTCAGTATTGGCGTCGTCAGGGCAAAACAGTCAGGGAAATACTTTCCACTGGTAGAGCCGTCAGACAAATCGATACAATCCATAAAACAGAAGGTCAGGTTTTACACTCGGCGGGGCATGAACCCTGTTCCGATAGACGACATTGTAGGCAAGCTCAATCAAACAGCCCGTGGCTGGAGCAACTACTTCCATTATGGCCATGGCCATCGTAAGATGAAGCAGGTCAAATATTACATGGAAGAACGTTTACGCTGTCATCTTCGGTATCGGCATAAGCTTACTAACCGAGGGGCGGCTTATCATCGTTTCCCACGGCGCTATATTTATGACCACCTTGGTTTGTATAAAGTGCCAATTACTCCTGCCTGGAAAGGTGTGCATGCTTGAGGAAGAAGAACATCGGAAAGCCGTATGCGGGAGAACCGCGTGTCCGGTTTGATGAGGGGAGGAAGATGTCTGTAGGTGTTTGTTTTATCAGGCGTCTTTCTTCTACTCTAATATTTATCAATGTATTAACCATCTAAATTGATTTTTATTTCTGAATTCTACTTCTGCAGCTGGCCGAAAATACAATTCTAACTAGCTCTCAAGACGTCTGTTTTGGAGGAACCTAAAGTGTTCTTTGATTTTCTTATTTTGTCTGCCATATCTCGAGGGACTAAAAGACGTCTTCTATTTGAAGCAAAATCATATGTTGTGTATGATGATGTGTATGTGTAATATATACATTATCGTTAAATATCGGAGGTATTCCCGTGGCCGCTCAAGCACAAGAACATTTAATAAGGAAACAATATCTGGTTTCTAAATCTAATGTCAGAAAACTAGAAAAGTTTGCATCGAAACAGGGTAAGTCAGCCGCACAGATTGTGCGTGAGGCTATTGATGCTTATGACCCCCTCGCCACAAACACTATGGATTCTCCAGAACTGATGGCACTAGTCTCTACCAAAATGAACTACCCCGCAGCAAGCTGACGGGGTATCGGTGCTAGCCATTAGAATAGGGCCAATTGATGGTCACTATGGAGCTTTTGATATTCTCCACCCTGACCCTGTACATACTTACCTATCATAGCTTCATCTCCATGCTTTCCAACTGTACTTGCAAAGTATCCATCGCTCCAAAACTCTCCGCCCCATAGCTTTCGCTTTACCTCCGGACAACGCCTGAATATTTCTCGGACCGTCAGGCTCTTTATCATCTGCACTATCTTCTTTACGTTATACATTGGCACTGATTGAACCAAAAAATGGACGTGGTCCTCATCAGTACCTATCTCCAGAAACTTTATTTCATAACGTTTCTCTATATCCAGACAAATATCCCGAAGCTCAGTATCAACTTTGGCATCAAATACTACCCTTCGGTACTTTGCAGGAAATACCAGGTGATACATTAATACCGTTACATTATGGCTCTTGTGTATATAATCACTCATTCACCTATATTCGCAGCAAGCTGCGGGGAATAGAACCCCAAGTGATTGAAGGAAGCCATCAAATCAACACAGAAAGCCAACAAGAAAGTCGCAACGACATTGAAAATATTGGAAGGTGAGCATTAATGGCTGGCTGGAAGGATATTCTTGTCGATACGTTGAAATTGACCGATGAAGTTAAACGGCTTAATGAAAAGACCGAAAAACTATCTGATCGCACCCTTGATATCGATAAAAGAGTAGTACGGCTGGAAACCATGGTTGAGCTGGCTCAAAAAAGCCTGCCTGCCAAATAACTTCTAAGATTAAAGGGCAGGCGTCTTACAAGCCTTAACAAAAGCGGTAGTTATAATTTGCAACAGGCAAAGGTTTTAATATCTGTTTTTGACTCACAATCTCTTTGTGGATTGTCGAACACGGGTGAAAGAGAATCGCGCCGAGACGGCGCTCCTACAATGTACTTTTGATTCTGGTGTTGACCTTGAAACCCGTTCAGGCTTGCCGAGAAGCGCAGATCGAGTCGGGGATTTCGGGATGTGTTGTCTGAGGGCGAAAAACGAGATCGAATTCAAGTCATTGATAAAAAAGTAAACCACAGCAGAAAGGCAACACCAGCCGTGCGCCAGCACAATAAACAAAAAAGGAGGCCACTGGCCCCCTCTCTCGACAACAGATTAAACTGCAATCTATCGAATAAATCTACTGCATTGGCATAGGAGCCGGCGCAACTGGATAGGTCGGGTAGGCCGGATAAGCCGGAGCATATCCACCATAAGGAGCGCCGTAAGGAGTACCATAACCACCGCCATAAGGTGCGCCATAGCCATAAGGAGCACCATAACCACCACCGTAAGGAGCACCATAGTTGCCGTTGTTGTCCCAGGAATTGGACATTTCTTCCATCCAGTACATTGGGGTAAACACAGGCCAGTCATTGTAGCCATTGCCACCCCAACCGTTATTGCCCCAGCCGTTATTACCCAAGAATGCACTTGCATTCAGCGATGCCGCCAGCAGTAATGCACCCATTGAAATTGATAAGATATTCTTCATAGCAACCTCCATTCATGTGTTGAAGTATCAGTATATTACTATTTACTTATATATTCAACAAGAACCTATGATATCTAATTTATTTTTTCAGATCGAGGACTCGACAAATTCAATACCATTTCCATCCGGATCATGGCAGAAAAGTGCATTCCGACCTGATTTACTCAAGCAGTAAGGTATTGCTTCACTGTCACCAGCAGGCTTACGTGATGCAATCCTATATATAAATTCTCACAAGACATTTATTGCATCCTCTGGTTAGTTAAACCGGTAATCCTTTGCGCCTGTTCTTTGCTTAGGACCATAGAAAGCCACCCACTGCTATTACAGAAGAAGTGTAAGACAAATATCTCCAGCTACCTGACCATGTCCACAGATTCTCCCCGGGATAACGGTGCATGAAATAGACGGGTGGTATAAGAATCAGCAATGCTGCTGCATTGAAAGTGAGCCGATATCCGGGCATTAAATCCGGAAAATGATTTGCAACAAGTTGTTTAAACCATAGTGAGGCAAATAATGAATGAATGGAGAAATACAACAACCACAGTATAATAAGGAGTTGTTGACTGTTTATTATATCCAGTAATGTCATAGAATTTTCCGAGACTAGCCCTGTTAATAAAAAAATGAGTACCCGGACAGACAGAATAGCCGAAACGGTTCTGCGAACCAATGCCCGTCTGCCATTATCTGTATTACATGCTATCGGGAATATATTTGGCAGCTTGCTTGTGATTTTTCCGGGAAAACGTGTCGCAACCTGCAGAGCGAATATCGAAACCTGTTTTCCTGAACTTTCCCGTAACAGTCAAAGGCGCCTGGTGAGACAAAGTCTTCGCCAGATAAGCAAAGGACTTATGGAAGTTGGCAGACTCTGGCTTCAGCCAGTAGAGAAGAATCTGGCTATGATTAAATCAGTTTCAGGTGAAGAACATATTACAAAGTGCCTGGAGGAAGGGAGAGGGGTCATTCTGGCAGCACCACACATGGGCTCATGGGAACTGGCAGGAAGCTATGTTTCTTCCAGATACCCACTGACGACGATGTATCAAAAGCCCCCGCTAAAAGGACTGAGTAAACTTATCAAAGACGGCCGCGAGGGAAGTGGGGGCAATTATGTTCCAGCTGATAGTAACGGCATCAGGGCCATGCTGAAGGCACTTCGCAAGGGCGAGATGGTTGGCCTGCTGCCTGACCAGGTTCCGTCACAGGGCGGAGTCATCGCCCCATTTTTTGACAACCCGGCTCTGACCATAAGCCTGCTTAGCAAGCTTTCCGGGGAAACGGATGCGACGGTTATTTTCGTCTTTGCTGAGCGACTTCCCTGGGCGCGTGGCTTTAAAATACAGTTTCTTCCCCCCGATGAACTCATTTCAAGCACCGCACTGGAAGAATCAGCAACACGTATAAACGCGCAGATAGAAAAATGTATTCGAATGGCACCAGATCAATATCTGTGGATATATAAGCGGTTTCAGAAAAATGGTGAACACTTTTATGATCAATAGTAAAACTATCAAGGAGATTCAGATGGAAGCTCTCGGTATCGCCGCAATACAACGACAACTAGGCAAGTTAAATGAGAACCTTAAGAGAAATACCTGGACGATAGAAAACGACAAATTGCACAAAGAATTCATCTTCCCTAACTTCATTGAAGCCTTTGGCTTTATGACTCGTGTGGCCATCATCGCAGAGAGTATGAATCACCATCCTGAGTGGTTTAATGTCTATAAGAAAGTTGTCATTGATCTTATTACACACGAGGCCGATGCCCTTACAGAACTGGACTTTCAACTTGCTGCCAGGCTGGAACAGCTTGATTTATAGAGGTGCCCTTAATTCTCTATCCGGGATAACGGATCAGCTTTACGCTTTTCTATCAACAAAATGATCAGCAAAACAGGTGAAAACAACCATAACAAAGGGTCAATGAAATAATCCCAGCCATTGAAGGAGGATAAGATGCCCGCTTCGCCTGCAGCAACAACTGTCAAGAGAATCATGGCTATTTGTCGCTGTTTAAATATCCAGTAGAGAATTGAAAGTGACAGTAACAGTAGCGATATCTCAAAACCGTATCCTAATACATAGGGATCAAATTGTGTAAGCCCGAGAGTTGCAGGAAACAACAGGGTTCCTGCTAGCAACATAAGAATATAAAGATGTATCCGCGTAGATGATGAAAGAAAGCCACAGCCTGCCAGCTTCCGTAGAATAAAGCCTGCCAGTAATATCAGACTCACGATACTCAACTCACCTGTTGCTCCATTTATCCATAACCATGGGTTGCTATCAACTACGGGTATGCTTAGCGACAGTATTAGAACAACTGCCACAATCAGCCAGCGCCATAGTGTTTGCCGGGTAATTAGAGAGGAAACCCATGTACCCAGAGCAAGAAAAATGAATGTAGTACTTATACTCATCATTATACCACTCATGGCAGCTGTTCCAGCCAGGCCTGATTAAAATGAACATAGGCAATACGTTTTCGCTGCCAGGTATAAACCAGGTGAAATTCGCCATTTTTTGCGCGATACAAATATGGGTAGGAAAATTCCGATTTATTTCCAGCTTCATCTGGCCCGGATGATTCCAGCTGAAAACGTTTGTTCCAGCTAAGGCCTTTATCCATCGATACGGCCAGTGCGAGTTGATTTCGATCGTGTTTTAAATCGTTATATGCAACCGCTAAAAGATCTTTATCACCAACCATAGATATTGCTGAGTTCGGATTGGGTAAATCTGTGTAAGTCGACTTTGACCACGCCTTTCCACCCTGCTTTCCATACGCGCGGACTACATACCTGATTGTATTAGTGTTACGCATCAACGCAATTAGACGGTCACTGCCCAAAGAAGCTATGGATGGCTGGATGGAATAACGACCATGGGTGATGCGGACTTTATCCAGCACGGCACCGTCTTGTGAGACACGTATTAATTCTGCGAATTTACCCGCCAGTTCATGGTAGGCAGGCAGGCCTATGGTGCCGTCCTGATAGAAAAATGGGCGACCTTTCACCAATGTACTGAGGTTTAGAAATGGCGATGTGATGAGGCGTTTTGCCCTGCCCCATGTCTGACCAGCATCATGTGAAACGGCAAGATTGATAGCACTGGTTGACCACCCCCCGATTGAAGTGCTGACAAAAAACATCCACACATTCTTTCCACCATCAGACAGCAACACCGGGTTACCGAGTTTTTTAATGTGGCGATCCGTGTCCTGTGCAAGTTTTGCACGACTGATCAACACCTCGGGTTTACTCCATTCTGATTCAATAGCCTTTTTTGAGCCAAAGATAGCAACATCTCCAGAACCTTCGCGTGAGCCTCCGTACCAGACCGCCAGTAACTTATTGCCTGATACAGAGACTATTGCAGAAGCATGAACACTGGCAACTGCCCCGTGTTCAAAAATAAATGATTTTGAGAACTTCGGAGCCTGAGCCGTTTCAACAGGGAGTTCATCAATCATCACCGACCAGCTGATTCGCCCTGACCAGAATTGCCATATCGCTATGATGGCAAGCGTTGCCACGGCAGAAAAGAAAAGCAGTGACCTCATTCTGGCAGACATTGTCTGGCCGTAGATCTTACCAGGATGATTTCAGTACCAAGAGAATCCAGATCCCGTTTGAGAAAAGCACGCTTCCAGTCTTCTTTCGTAGCATCTTCGTGTGCAATACGTATCCAGGAACCACGTGAGGAAAGCACGCGGTAACGGCCAAGTTCTGTCCAGCTGTGATTGAGTTTATCCAGTTGCATCCTGGCTGTAATAAAGTGCTTAACCGGACTGAATATAAGGATCCCCTTACAACTATCACGCTGTTTTGCAGGCAATGACCAGAGGTGTGATGTATCCCGCATCCCCTTTCCTGCTACAATCGGCAGCATAGCTGGTTGTGGCCCGGCAAACAGAACTACGTACTCTCCTTTCACTTTTTCTACAAGCCCGTCAGGAATCCTGTTTATACCCAGTGCTGGATAAACCATACCGACTATACCTACCCAGAAAAGTATAGATATAAACGACATCTGCAATAGATTATTTGCGCGCCACCAGTACAAAACAAACGCAAGCATAAACAGTATTGGGACGATCAGGAAAAGCTGCCAGCCTCTGAACCAGATGACAAGAGTGATAAGTAAAACACCGACAAGGAGTGATAACACCCCGCCCAACCTTAACCAGATTCGATATTCCTGCAGTTTCTGCTGTTCAATTATTAGCATACTTACCAGCAATGAAAGTGGGATCATGCAGCCATACAGGTAACGACTAAAACTCTTAAAGAAGAAGAAGGGAAGAATGGAAAGGATCAACCAGATAATCAGAAATTTTTTTCTGTTGATTCCATCGCTGATTCTGTCATCGAATATCGGCACCTGCGTCTGTCTGTACCAAAAAATGGCCAGCACTACCGGTGACCATGGCAAAGCCATGATAAATAGACTTAATACTGGACTGAGAGAGAAATTAAACAGCTCGCGCTCAGCGACTTCAGATGCAAAGGTCTTCGACAGCAGCTCAGGATACTGTACAGCAAGATAGGCAAACCAGGGAACGGCAACCAGTAAAAAAACCAGTACTCCCGCCAACCCGGCTAGCCATGATCGGCGAAGGAATGAACTGGAACCGGGAGTTGCTATAATCAGAGCGGCAAATGCAGCAAAATAAAAGAAAAATGCCACCGGCCCTTTAAGTAGGAAAGCCAGTCCAAGCACTGCACCAGAAATAATGATATTGGCCACCCGACCGTGGAGCCGCCAGTAGATCAAAAACAAAATAGCCAGCCCCGACAATGCGGCAACCGGTATATCCAGCATCAAACGCCGCCCATCAATCATGACGCCCAGACTGCCCAGAATTATGAGGCCTGAAAAAAGCATGGCCCTTTTATTTTTGAACAAAGACCATGCCAGCAAACCGACAACAACTGAAAATAATGCCGCGAATAACACCCCTATTATGCGTCCGGAAAAGAGAGAGACTCCAAGAGTCTCGTAGCTGATCTTGCCTAACCAGTAAATAAGAGGCGGTTTTTTCAGGCGGGGTTCACCATCCAGCCAGGGTAACCAGCCATGGCCACCCTCAATCATGTGCATGGGTGTACGCAGGCTAAGCAAATACTCATCCTTACCTGTTACGCCGGTAACCTCTGTGATCCCGGGTAATAAAACAGCCACAGCCAGCAAGAATAAGAATAGTGCCAATAGAGATGGCCTGGGTAGTATCATACGAAGAATCTAAATAAAAAAAGGCTGGCTAAACTGCACTGGTTCTTTGTGGGTGTTAGTGAAGTAGTGAGTCGATCAACTGGTCTTCATAATCTGCACGGTTACTCATGGCTTCACCAAGCATAGCCAGGTCATTCTGCAAATTCGTAAAATCAAGAGAATGGTCGTACTCATCATATTTGTCATTAAAAGCTATTGCGATATCAGTGGTATCTTCTATCGAAGCATAAACCCTTGCTGCTATCGAAAGCACTTGCTTACGACGTTCGCCACCATCCATAAGGCGGTCATAGATTGCAAAATGCCCAGTCGCTATATAGTCAATCATCTTCTGACAGAAGTCCCTTATCTTCTGGTCTACAGGGTCATTTGACTGATATGGATCAAGTCCTGCCACATGACAGAACAGCACAAGCATTTCCTGCCTTTCATTAAGCAGCTTATGTATCTGATCCCGGGTGAAATCCCGTTTTTCAGCCAATGCAATCATTTCTTATTACCCATAATACAAGGGAACCTCTGATCAATATCTCTCCAGGCATTCTTAGACTGCTATCTTCTCACTATTCTCATTTGGCGTAAAATTTGCCTGATAGTTTATCCCATCAACAAAGAGAGGCATATCATCATGGTTCCTCTTTATAACTATCCAGCACTCTGCTTCTTGTATCTTTATTGATGAACAGAGTATCGGCAAAGCGTAATTGTCCATTTGTTGCCCGGTATAAATCATAAATATCAAAAAATGTATAAGCATATTGTTCCAGATACTCCCATAAATCCAGCAATAAGGGATTTTTTTCATAGTGAGGAACAAACAGAGTTTCAGTGTAGATCACTGACACCCTGCTTTCCTGCAAGGCCTTTTCTGCCCCCCTTAAAGCCATCAACTCACCTCCCTGTATATCAAACTTCAATATATCTATGTGGTTGATACCGTTTTGCTGCAGCATTTTATCAATTGTCAGGACATCCACTTCCACTGTGCATCGGGAGTCAGCTGCTTTGCTGTAATATCTTCTTTCACCTTTCGCTCTCGGTAATAGTGAACTGGTCGCATCATTTTCATTGACGTAGAAAGTCTTCTTGCCATTCACATCAGAAATAGCACTTTCGTATACATGTATCGATGGGTCTGATGAGAATCTTGAACGAAGAATTTTTACATTATCGGGGAAAGGCTCAAAACAATATATGCTTGAATCAGGAAACAGTGCCCTGTAACGAGCAACTGTCTCTCCTTTGTGCGCACCCACATCAAATATTACCGGCTGCGAAATGCCCATCCTGTTGATAAATTCTTTCTGTGCATAGAAAGGATCAGCAGGGAATGTTCCTGTTGCCGGTCGAATTCTACGCAGCTCCATACCAAAAGAATTCAGAACAGATTTCGTAAAATGTTTTACCATTGATTTCATTTCTGGTCCGGAAAATATATTATGGAGTCCCTGATCAATTCGGGTATCGTGGTTTACGGAAAAACTGGGGTAGACGGGACAAAACTTTCCTAACTATAAATAAAGGTGTCACCGACAGGCCATTCTTTTTACACGCACGATATGCCTCTAGATTGCCTTTAACTACATTACTGATACGATTATTCGTCACACCACCCATGCGCATTTTCACCATTACACCGGGAAGGTACTGAGTTTTAATTTTGTTAACCACCATGAAACGCATAGTCAAATCAAAGTCTGATTGTATTTTCAGATCAAGATCAAACTTGCCATAACGGGAATAACAATCTCTTTTTACAAAAAAGGACGGATGTGCCGGCATCCATCCCTTCTCAAACAGGCCTTCCTTATAAGGCTGTGATTTCCAGTAGCGAACCAGGCCATACGGTTTATCCTTTGCCACAAGGACAATATCACCATAGACGGCATCGAGATCAACATCATTTTCGAAGGCAGCGACGACACGACTGATGACACTATTATTTTCATACCAGTCATCAGAATTAAGAGTCCCGACCACAGCACCGGTAGCGAGATCAATGCCCTTATTCATGGCATCATAAATCCCATCATCAGATTCAGAAACGGTAGCTGCGAGCTTCTCTCTATAACGATCTATTACATCCAAAGTGCCATCCGTTGACCCGCCGTCAATGACTATATGCTCAATATCTTCGTAATCCTGATCAATAACAGATTTAATCGTATCCTCTATAGTATCGACGGCGTTAAGGACAACGGTAATGACAGAAACTTTCATAGGGAATCTCTGATTAGGCGCTAAGCCGCTGAACACCCTTGCTAGCGATGATAATGCCGTCAGGTTGATGCGGTGTGTCAGGCTCATCATACTCAATCATATAATTCCTATCAGACAGCATCTTGATGCACAGCTGGTGAATATTATTGCCATGTGTACCGATAATAATTGTCTTTACGTCTGACTGCTCAAGAACCGAATTTCCACCCGTTAATATATCCACTTCCAGCCCCTGGACATCCATCGACATCACATCAATCTGACGCCCCACCCGTTTGACTAGTGTATCTAATGTAATAGTATCAACTTCTGACTTCCTGCCCATGCCTGCCGCGTAGCGCTTCACGCCCATACTGCCTAAACCTGCCTTGATCAGGTCTCTTATCTTCATAGATATCTGAGCTAACTTTCCCTTTCGATCATTCATCACCAGCAGCTGACTCTCATAGCCCTTTTCAAGAAAACTGACACGTCCATCCGTGGCACCAACCGCTGTCGGATGAATAACAAAATCTTGAATAGATAAATTGTTGAGTTTTATATTGTCCAGGAAACAACTACGAAATGATTTCAGTGGTTCAACTGCGTGGACATGTAGTTGTGGTGAAAGTTTTTTCGCCAGGATTGCATAATAACCGATTGCCGTGCCGATGTTAACGAAGCAGCCATCAGCAGGGATCGATGAGATGATCTTGATAAACAAATCCTCTTCATCAGCCTCATGAACATTTTTTATCCGGTAACGCTGACGTTGAGCTGGCATCAGGTGATCGTCGTAGACGCACACACCATTATCAAATTTATGAATTTTTTCTGTCATCAATTCTTCTCTCTTTAGAAGAGTCTAATGTGCGGTCATTGTGAGAAACGCAGTGAAGAAGCAATCTCTATGTGTATGATTATATGGGTAATGACGAGTTAATCAGATATTCTTTTATATTTCTGGTAAATTCCTAGTGCCTTTTGGAAGAGTTCACTATTTTCCTCTAAATCCACTAAATTTTTAAGCACCTCTTTATCTTTATCAGGTCGATACAGGTGGGTTACTTTACCTTTATCCAGTTGTCTGTTCCTGACATCTATTTCATTCAAAACAGCGGCATTCATTTCATCATCCTGCTCCGGGTAAAGATTAAACATGGTAGAAAATTTCTTATTTACCTGCTCGATAATTTCACCATAGTGCTTTGTAACCATGTCGAAGTGTGCGACTACAAAAGCATCTTTTAATGAGTACAGATCATTATAAAACCGATAGTAGTCTTCAAGTGCTTCATCGACCGGGATAAAATCATGCCGTACAATAAGAGAACGAACTGCCTCTAACGGGTGACGGATTAACAGAATCACCGGTATTTTATATTTAATTGAACGTATTATCTGAGCCTGCACATGTAAATGGTGAGCGATTTCATTCCACTGCATCTCATTGACGTGCTTGAAGGCATACACCGCAAAGGTATTTGCCGAACGGGGGTAGCCTTCTATAGTGATTCGGGTATTGCGTGTCACCATCAGTTTTCTATTGACAGGGCTTAACTTATACAGACTATAAAATATCCAGGGATATCTGGCAGTGCTCTGACGGACACGAAAGCGTTTATTCCTGAACCAGGTGACAAGAGATTTCATTCTTTTAATCTGCTGCATTCTGTTGCCGGGCCCTTCGTCGTTTTATCAATTCATCCTTTAAATCATACAGACCTGACAGTCCCGCATAAATACGAATATTAAGCTTGTATCGAATTACCAGTAGCATGAATACATTGACAAGTATCAGCCCAGATGACGAGGCAACAGCCATACCCAGCCCACCATACCGCTGGGTCAGCCATAGACCCGTTAGTAATGTTAAAAAACCCGCCACAAGATTAATTATCATCGCACTTCTCTGATTATCCGTCATATTTAATACAAATCCACCAGAACCTGCCCAGACATGAAATAACCAGCCAACCGCAAGTACCATCATGATGCCCCAGTTACCAGCATAATAATCACCAAACAGAAACCCTGGCAACCAGTTACCAAATAACAGTAGTACAAGGAAAATTGCAGACGAGCACAGGGTAGTTAAACCCGCTGAGATACGTAGCATGCGTTCCATCTTCTTAATATCTTCCTTCGCATACAACTCAGATATTAAAGGTGGCAGGACACTATTTACAATGACCAGCGGGAAACTGACCAACAGGGCAAGCTTGGCGACAAGAGCAAAAGCAGCGACATCTTCTGGAGGCCGTAAATAACCCATGATCCAAATTTCTGCATGCGTCAGTAATATCAGTGCCATGCTTGATATCCAGAATGGCCAGGCCATTCTAAAAAGTCGCTTAATAGAACCTTCAGCCATTACATCCCGGACTTTTAGCCGTTTAAGCAGTTTCAATACAGCAAGAACCGCAAGAATAAAACCTGAAATTATGAACAGGCTAATCACTTGCCTGAGAGTAATCGCTATTGAGGCATACCACGCGATACTGAGGGCAAATGATACGATTAGAATATTACCCAGACCCGTCAGTGCGCCGCCGTAAAAAATTGCTGCTGCAATATGATGAAAACCCCGGCAGGTTTCTGCCAGCAGGCTAATCATCACCGTAACTATCAGCCACAGTGCAACCAGCGGCATAAGCTCTCCCAGCAATGGGCCATGTGACAGTTTCCCAGCCATCCAGATACCAAAGGGGCTGACAAGAACCAGTGCGGTGACAAGAATAGTCAAAGTGCCTGCAAGAAAAACAAGACGGATATGAGACAGAGCGCGTGCGTAGTCCGTGTTTGCTATGGCATCAGGAATGGTACGCAACAATGTTTTTCCAAAACCAAAATCTGCAATGACTGCAGCAACGGTAACCATACTTAAGGCCAACATGAATAGTCCCGTTTCCTCAGGTGACAGCAGACGCGCTACAAGAGCATTGACCAGTACCACGCCAACAGCTACAGCACTACGGCCGACAACGGCAATGATTCCACCGTGCATCAGACGTTGACTGAGGGATTTCATGATAAATTCTGGCTGGATAGAAAAATATCGATTAAGTCTCGTAAATAAAGTAGTGAATAGACTTCAGAACTCCTTTATTGTCTAGAAACAGGAGGCAGGGAAAACGGTTTCAATGTGAAAAACGAAAAATCTGTAGAATTCGTTCTTTAGGGAGTTCTTGCGAATGCACTTTTGTTGATTAGTATTAAGTGCTAAATAAGAAATATCAAAACCACCCTTCCAGATTTAAGTGACCATTCGTCAATTGCCATCTTACCATCCGGGGCAGTAAATATACCCTTATTTTAGTAGATGCCCAATTCTATGGAAAGACAGGAATTGTGGGTTCCGTACCTTCGATATCCACATCAGACATTATGTGTTCACGAACCACTTCAATTACACGTTCACCATAGTGGTCCAGCTTGTGCTGACCGATTCCTGGGATGTCCAGTAATGAAGCCGTATCCTCGGGCCGATGCTGTGCAATAGCTGCCAGTGTAGCGTCGTGAAAAATGACATAGGGTGGCACACCTTGTGCATCAGCGAACTCTTTGCGTAAGCTGCGTAAATCACAAAACAACGGTTGGTCTTCGTCCAATACCTCGGTAATCTGGCGTTTCTTTCTTCTGTTAGTGGTTTTATCTGCTACGCGTTGCCGTCTAAGTTTAAGTCCTGCCTCGCCTCGCAATAGCGGCCGGCATTTTTCAGTCAGGCGCAATGTGCCATAACCTTCGGGATCCACTTCCAGATATCCCAGTGCGATCAGTTGGCGGTACAGTGTCCGCCAGTGTTGAATGCTGTCGTCAGTACCAATACCGAAGGTAGTTAGTGCATCATGGCCATTAGCCTGAATACGCTCATCCTGCTTGCCACGCAGGATATTGACCAGATAGTTGACGCCGAATCTTTGACCACTTCGATATACACAGGATAGCGCCATCTGTGCGGGTTTGCTGGCATCCCATAGTTCAGGGGGCGTCAGGCAGTTATCACAATTGCCACAGGGTTCGTCCAGAGTTTCACCAAAGTAGGCAAGTAGTGTCTGGCGTCTACATAATACTGATTCACATAGACCAAGCATGGCTTCAAGCTTCTGCATAGAAACTCGTTTAAATGTTTCAGCCGCCTCACTCGATTGAACCATCTGGCGCAGCGAAATGACATCCTGCAGTCCATAGTTCATCCAGGTGTTTGCTGGCAGGTCATCACGTCCGGCACGGCCAGTTTCCTGATAATAGGCTTCTATACTCTTAGGCAGGCTGAGATGGGCAACAAAACGAACATCAGGTTTATCGATACCCATACCAAAGGCAATGGTAGCGACGATAATTATCTCCTCGTCTCGCAAGAATCGGTTCTGGTGGTGTTGGCGCAAACTGTCACTAAGGCCGGCGTGATACGGTAGTGCAATACGCCCTCTTGCCGTCAACCATTCCGCTATTTTTTCTACCTTCTTACGCGATAGACAATAAACAATGCCTGAATCGTGAGGATGCTCTTTTTCAAGGAACTGCCATAATTGATCCCGGCCATTCTTCCCCTCAATAATCTGGTAGCAGATGTTTTTGCGATCGAAGCTGCTGATAAAAGTATTGGCATGGTGTAGATCCAGCTGGCTTTTGATTTCATTGCGCGTCATTTCATCTGCGGTAGCTGTGAGCGCAATGCGCGGTACATTGCAAAAACGCTGATGCAACAGTGACAATCGTTGATATTCCGGGCGAAAATCATGTCCCCATTGCGACACACAATGCGCCTCGTCAATAGCAAATAGCGCTATCTGGCATCGCTCCAATAGACTGAGAGTATATTCATTAAGTAGGCGTTCTGGTGCGATATACAACAGATCAAGCTCATTATTTAGCAGAGCACTCTCAATTTCTCTTTGGCTCTCACGGCCAAGAGTTGAATTGATAAATGCACTGGAAATACCGAGTTGATTCAGCGTATCAACCTGATCTTTCATCAGTGCAATCAGTGGTGAAATGACAATGCCTGTGCCGGGCCGGCAAATAGCTGGAATCTGGTAGCACAGAGACTTACCGCCACCTGTGGGCATCAAGGCCAGGGCATCCCTGCCTTCTAGCAAGGTTTGAATAATATCTTCCTGGTTATGGCGGAATTCATCATAACCGAAAGTTTTGCGTAAGATTTCCAGTGCCTGTTCCATGGCGGAGGAGAATGCCTTTATGTGATGTGGACTGCAAGTGCAGTTTTCTCTTCTTTTGTACTCGTACACGCTGAGAGTATCACCCTTCATGGGCTAATTCCTTCATTTTTATTGTATTTCTAAATTTATTCTGAGTTTTTATCATCCATGGACGAGTTCATTTATGAAGGCCATCCATAGATCGGTTAAACCCGCACCCCGAAGCAGACTTTCTCGTAGCTAGATTGAACTTACCGCCAAAAGATGAGATAGGATAGACATAATGATTCCCCCAAAGGGAGCCGATCTCCGTCCTACGTGGGTTAGCTACAAAAGCAGCCAGTGCCATAATATGAATGTATTACCCATTCATTAACAGGATCGGAGATCGACATGACACAATCTAATATACTTTTTATCGGTATGGACGTCCATAAGGAATCCATTGTTGTTTCATTAGCAGATGATGATAGAAGCGAAGTGCGTCGCTATGGCTCTATTGGAGG